>NZ_WWKH01000185.1:0-7330 GCF_009865595.1 Streptomyces sp. SID1328
GGGAACTCCAGGTTGTCGACGGCACCGCGCACGTACAGTCCGGAGCCGCCGACCAGGATCGGCCAGCGGCCCTCGGCCAGGAGGGCGTCGATGCGGGCGCGGGCCAGCTTCTGGTACTCGGCGACGGAGGCGGCGACCGTCACGTCCCAGATGTCGAGCAGATGGTGCGGGATCCCGCCGCGTTCCTCGGGGGTGAGTTTGGCGGTGCCGATGTCCATGCCACGGTAGAGCTGCATCGAGTCGGCGTTGATGACCTCGCCGCCGAGCTGCTGGGCCAGGAAGACGCCGAGGTCCGACTTTCCGGCCGCGGTGGGGCCGACGACGGCGATGACACGGGGGGCGGGGGATGCACTGCTCACCGCACCAGTCTCGCAAACCTCACGGCCCCGCCGATGGCCGACGGTGAATGACGTGCGGCTACGCGGGCAGGGGTTACGGGCGTGGCCTGGGCGGTCGCGTGGTGTGACGCCCCTTGGGGCGGGTAGCGTCGCTCACAAGTGCCGCATCACGCGCATTCGGGCTTTTCCGGAAGGTGGATCATGGGTCTGTTCGACGATGTGAAGGCCGCGCTCGGCCCGGCCAAGGACAAGGTGACGGACTTGGCCCGGCAGCACGGCGACGCCGTGCAGGACGGCATCGACAAGGCCGCGCAGCTGGTCGACCAGCGGACCAAGGGCAAGTACACCGACAAGATCCACGCCGGTACGGACAAGGCGAAGGAAGCGGTGGACCGCCTCGGGCAGGAGGGCCGGAAGCCCGGCGAGGGCCCGCAGGCTCCGCCCCGGACTCCGCCCCAGAGCTAGCTCCAGGCGGCGACGAGGTAGCCGACGCCGTACGGCGCCTCGTCGTACAGCAGGGTGCCGTCCAGGCCGGCGCCCTCGGCCGCCGCGGCGAGGACCTGCCAGGGGGCGCGGCCGGAGGCCTGGAGTTCGCGGGCCAGGCCGGTGTCGAGGGCGGCGAGGGCCGCCAGGTCGGCAGTGCCCAGGGCGCGGGCGGCCTCGGCGTCGAAGGGGGCCGCGCGGTCGTCGAGGTAACCGGGGGCCTTGAGCGAGCGGGAGGCACTGCCGTCGCCCATCACGAGGAGGGCGATCCGGTCGTTCCCGCCGGTGATCTCCGCCCCGAGTCCGGCGCACTGGCCGGCGGGGAGATCGGCGTCCACGGCCACTCCCTCGACCGGGACGTCCGTCCAGCCGGTCCGGGCCAGCAGCCACGCGGCGACGGCCAGAGAAGCGGGCAGTTCCGGACCGGGCGCGTCCCCGGGGCCGAGCCTCACAGCCAGATCGACGCCGAAGTCCTGGAAGGAACCCCAAGTGCCCTGCGGGTAGTGCCCGCCCTGCTCGGCGGGGCCGAGGACCACCAGGCGGTCGGGGCGGGCGGCGGCGAGCACACCGAGCGCCTCCGCGCAGGCGGCTCGGGCGGCGTCCAGTTCGGGCGCGGCACCCGCGGCGGCCTCGGGGACGAGCAGCGGTGGACAGGGGCAGACGGCGGCCGCGACAAGCATGACCGGCAGCGTAACCCGCCTCGCCCCCGGCCCGCGCATGGCTCGGACCGGGGGTGAGGCGCGGTACGGGTCAGTCGCAGCCGCAGCCGCTCGTGGCGGCCGGCAGCGGCGCGGGGACACCGATCTTCGGCAGGCCGAGCATGACGCCGGCCTTCTCCGTGGTCTCGGCCGCGTTGCGCTTCTCCCAGGCGTCGCCCGCGCGCGTACGGCGCACGGCGAGGACGGGGCCCTCGGCGAGCAGGTGGTGCGGGGCGGCGTAGGTCACCTCGACGGTGACGACGTCGCCGGGGCGCACCTCCTCGTCCGGCTTGGTGAAGTGGACCAGGCGGTTGTCGGGGGCGCGGCCGGAGAGGCGGTGGGTGGCACCGTCCTTGCGGCCCTCGCCCTCGGCGACCATCAGCTCCAGGGTGCGGCCGACCTGCTTCTTGTTCTCCTCCCAGGAGATCTCCTCCTGGAGGGCGACGAGGCGCTCGTAGCGCGCCTGCACGACCTCCTTGGGGATCTGGCCCTCCATGGTCGCGGCGGGGGTGCCGGGACGCTTGGAGTACTGGAAGGTGAACGCCTGGGCGAAGCGGGCCTCGCGGACCACCTGCATGGTCTGCTCGAAGTCCTCCTCGGTCTCGCCGGGGAAGCCCACGATGATGTCGGTGGTGATGGCCGCGTGCGGGATGGCGGCGCGGACCTTCTCGATGATGCCGAGGTAGCGCTCCTGCCGGTACGAGCGGCGCATCGCCTTCAGGACGGTGTCCGAACCGGACTGGAGCGGCATGTGGAGCTGCGGCATCACGTTCGGCGTCTCGGCCATGGCGGCGATCACGTCGTCGGTGAAGTCGCGGGGGTGCGGGGAGGTGAAGCGGACGCGCTCCAGGCCCTCGATCTTTCCGCAGGCCCGCAGCAGCTTGCTGAACGCCTCGCGGTCACCGATGTCGGAGCCGTAGGCGTTGACGTTCTGCCCGAGCAGGGTGATCTCGCTGACGCCCTCGGCGACCAGCGCCTCGATCTCGGCGAGGATGTCACCGGTCCTGCGGTCCTTCTCCTTGCCGCGCAGCGCCGGGACGATGCAGAAGGTGCAGGTGTTGTTGCAGCCGACGGAGATCGACACCCAGGCCGCGTAGGCGCTCTCGCGCCGGGTCGGCAGGGTGGAGGGGAACGCCTCCAGCGACTCGGCGATCTCGACCTGCGCCTCCTCCTGGACGCGGGCGCGCTCCAGCAGGACGGGCAGCTTGCCGATGTTGTGCGTACCGAAGACGACGTCGACCCAGGGCGCCCGCTTCACGATGGTGTCGCGGTCCTTCTGCGCGAGACAGCCGCCGACCGCGATCTGCATCCCGGGACGCGACATCTTGCGCGGCGCGAGCCGGCCGAGGTTGCCGTAGAGCCGGTTGTCCGCGTTCTCGCGGACCGCGCACGTGTTGAACACGACCACGTCGGCGTCCCCGTCCGAACCCTCGGGCGCCCGTACGTAACCGGCGTCCTCGAGCAGCCCGGACAATCGCTCGGAGTCGTGGACGTTCATCTGGCACCCGTAGGTGCGCACCTCGTACGTCTTGGCTTCTCGAACGTCCACTGCCGGGCTCCGGTCGCTGCTGGTGGTCATGGGTCAAGGGTAGGCGGTCCCCGGACGCCCTCCGTCCCCGCTCCCGGCGGCCCGTGACCGGGGACACAGCGGGGCCGTCAGCGCTCGGCCGGGGCCCATCCCTGGCGCCGTAGCACCGCCGACACGTCGGGCGCCCGGTAGTGGTCGCCCTTCAGGACCTTGCCGTCCTCGCGGCGGCTGATCTCGCCGGACGGCCCCACCTTGCTCATGTTGGCGCGGTGGATCTCGGCGATGACCTCGTCGAGGTCGATGCCGTGGACCAGGGCGGTGCCGTAGGCGACGTAGACCACGTCCGCCAGTTCCTGCGCGAGGTGGTCGAGGGGCCGGTGACCGAGACCTCGGCCACCTCCGCGGCCTCCTCGGCGAGCAGTTCCCCCCGGTGCGCGGCGAGTTCGGGACTGATCTCGGTGGGTACGGCGCGGGCGTCGAGACCGAAGGCGCGGTGGAACTCGCTGACGAGACGGGCGGGAGAAGTGCTCATGCGGCGACTGTAACCGCCGCCTGCGACACCCCCGCCGGTTGTCCACAGGCGGCCGGAGAGAGGGTCGTGCGGTTGTCCACAGCCCTGGTCCGGCCGCTTGCGGCCTGGCAGGATCGCCCGCATGTCCAAGGTGTTCCCGTTCGCCGAGATCTCCGCCCGGCTGCCCGGCCGGCGCCGCTTGCTGTGGGCGTCGGGCGTGGGAGTCGTGGTGCTCGGCCTGCTGCTCTGGTGGCTGGCACCGCTCGGCGAGAAGCCGCCGAGCGGGACCATCGTGTTCAGCACCGGCGGCACCCGCGGGGTGTACGAGGAGTACGGCCGCCGCCTGCGCAACGAGTTGGCGAAGGACATGCCGGGTCTGACCGTGAAGCTGACCAGCAGCGCCGGTTCGCAGGAGAACGTGCAGCGGGTGGCGTCCGGCAAGGCCGACTTCACCATCGCGGCGGCCGACGCGGTAAAGACGTACCAGCAGGCGCACCCCGCCGAGCACCGGCTGCGCGGGGTGGCCCGGCTCTACGACGACTACGTGCAGCTCATCGTGGCGCCCGGTGCCAAGATCGACAGCGTCGCCGACCTCCGGGACAAGCGGGTGGCCACCGGCCTGCCCAACTCCGGTGTGCGGCTGATCGCGAACGGGGTACTGAAGGCCGCCGGGATCGACCCGGAGAAGGACATCGTCCCGGTGTCCGCGGGGATCGACACCGGTCCGGACATGCTGGCGGACCACGACATCGACGCCTTCTTCTGGTCCGGGGGCCTGCCGACCGGCGGGCTGACCGAGCTCGCGGACAAGTCGGGGTTCCGGTTCATACCGATAGAGGGGAAGCTCGTCTCCCAGTTGCACGCCGAGGGGGAGCCGGCGCGTTACTACCGCGCCACCAACATGCCCGAGTCCGCGTATCCGCTCGTCCAGGGCGGCTCCACGGTGGCCACCATCGCGGTGTCCAACCTGCTGATGACGCGCTCGGACCTGGACCCGAGGCTCACGGAGTGGATAACCCGCATCGTGATCAAGAGCCGGGACGAGATAGGCAAGCACGTGCACTCCGCACAGCGCGTGGACCTGCGCACCGCCATCTACACCGACCCGCTCCCCCTGCACATCGGCGCCCGGCGCTACTACCGCTCCGTCAAGCCCTGACGGGCGCCGGGGACGGGGGCGTGCCGGGGCAGCGTGACGGTGACCCGCAGGCCCTCGGGCTCGTGGTGGCCGTAGGAGATGGAGCAGCCCGTCGCGGCGAGCAGGGCGCGGGTGATGGACAGGCCCAGTCCTGAGCCCTTGATGTTCTGATGGCGTCCGCTGCGCCAGAACCGGTCGCCCACGCGCTCGAGTTCGTCGTCGGTCAGCCCCGGCCCGGTGTCGGTGACCTGGATGGTGGTGGTGTCTCCGCTCGCCAGGACACCGACCTCGACCGTGCCGTGCTCGGGGGTGAACTTGACCGCGTTGTCGATCACCGCGTCCAGCGCGCTGGACAGGGAGATCGCGTCGGCCCAGGCGGTCGTGGGCGGGCAGTCGCCGACCAGCCGGACGCCCTTGGCCTCGGCGGTCGGCGTCCAGGCGGCGACCCGTTCCCCGGCCAGTGCGCCGATGTCGGTCAGCCGGGCCTCGGTCTCGGCGTGCTCGGCCAGCGCCAGGTCGAGCAGGTCGTCCAGCACCTGGGCCAGCCGCTTGCCCTCGGTGCGCACGGAGGCGATCTCCTCGTTGCCCTCGGGGAGTTCGAGGGAGAGCAGTTCGATCCGCAGCAACAGAGCCGAGAGGGGGTTGCGCAGTTGATGGGAAGCATCCGCGACAAATGCGCGCTGCTGCTCCAGCACGTCCTCGACGTTGTCCGCCATCTCGTTGAACGACCGCGCCAGCCGCCGCAGTTCGGGCGGCCCGCCGCCGACCGCGACGCGCGACTTCAGACGTCCGGTGGCGATGTCATGAGTGGTGGCGTCCAGGATGCGCACCGGCCGCAGCACCCAGCCGGTCAGCCGCAGCGCCGCGCCCACCGCGAGGAGCATCGCCGCGATCTCCCCGGCCGCGATCAGCGCCCAGCCGCGCAGCACCCGCCACCGCATCTGCTCGGTGGGCGAGTCGGTGACGACGACCGCCACCACGTCCCCGTCCCGGATGACCGGCGAGGCGACCACGAGCCGGGTCCGCTGCCAGGGCCACACCTGGCCGGGGTCGTGGCTGCGGCGGCTGAGCAGCGCCTCCTCGAAGGCCGCCCGGACCACCCCCTCCTCCGGTACCAACCAGTCGCCGGGTGCGTTGACCATGGCGGAGCGGTCGCTGTAGAAGACACCGGCACGGATGTCGTAGACGTTGTGGTAACTCTTCAGCTCGCGGTGGAGGGTCCGGAGGCGCTCGTCGGGGGCAGTGGAGCGGTTGCCGCTCGGGGTGTCGGTGACGAACTGGGCGAGTGCGGCGAAGCGCGCGGTGTCGTCTATCCGGTCCACGATGACGCGCTGCTGCTCGGCCGCGGCCACGCTGGCGGCGAGCGGTACGCCGAGCGCGAGGAGCACGGCCGCCATCAGCACGATGAGCAGCGGCAGGAGCCGAGTGCGCACCCGGCCCCGCTATCCGGCCGGGGCGACGAGCCGGTAACCGACCCCGCGCACGGTCTCGATCAGCGCGGGCATGCGCAGCTTGGCGCGCAGCGACGCCACGTGCACCTCCAGCGTGCGCCCGGTCCCTTCCCAACTGGTGCGCCACACCTCGCTGATGATCTGCTCCCGACGGAAGACCACGCCGGGCCGCTGGGCGAGCAGCGCGAGCAGGTCGAACTCCTTGCGGGTCAGTGCCACGGTGGCCCCGGCCACGCTGACCTGCCGGGTGGGCAGTTCGATGCGGACCGTGCCGAGCAGCAGAGCGGCGCTGTCGTCGCCGGTCACAGCGTCCTCAGGGACGGTGCGGCGGCTGACGGCATGGATGCGGGCGAGGAGTTCACCGGTGTCGTACGGCTTCACCACGTAGTCGTCGGCGCCCAGGTTGAGCCCGTGGATGCGGGAGCGGATGTCGGAGCGGGCGGTGACCATGATGACCGGGGTGCCGGTGCGCTTGCGGATCTTGCCGCAGACCTCGTAGCCGTCCTGGTCGGGCAGACCGAGGTCGAGCAGGATCACGCCGAAGCCGGGGCCCTCGGGGACGAGCGCCTGGAGCGCCTCCTCGCCGCTGCGGGCGTGGGTGACGTCGAAGCCGTGCCGGGCGAGGACCGCGGAGAGGGCCGCGGCGACGTGGTTGTCGTCCTCGACGAGCAGCAGTCTCATCCCGCCCCCTTCGATTCAGCGTTCGTACGGTCTGGGTTCTTCTCGGGTGTGTACCGATGGTGTGCGCGTGTGCACCATGCAGTGACGCCGATGAAGGACGACGCAGTCAAGAGGGTTCCGGTTGCCCGGGCCTTCCGTTATCCGGCCGATACGCGCACAGAACGCAAGTGCTACGACACGTGTCCGATTGCTATCGGATCGTGATGCTCAGATTCACCTCAGATGTGGTGACGCCGACGCGGGGTCGTCACTACTGTCCACCGAAACCGAGGAGGACGGAGCCCGAGAGCGATGACCGAAGTAGCGGTGGCCAAGGAAGACGTGGCCGCGTCCGACGACCTGGTCGTCCTGAAGAGCGTCAACAAGCACTTCGGCGCGTTGCATGTGCTCCAGGAGATCGACCTGACGATCGGCCGCGGGGAGGTCGTCGTGGTCATCGGGCCGTCCGGGTCCGGCAAGTCGACCCTGTGCCGCACCATCAACCGTCTGGAGACGATCGACT
>NZ_WWKH01000186.1:0-1356 GCF_009865595.1 Streptomyces sp. SID1328
GCGGTACCCACAACACCCAGGGCGGCACGCAGAGCGGCACCAACAACAACCAGGGCGGCATCACGCAAGGCGCCGAGGACGCGGCGAAAAAGATCAGTACGCGCACCTTCGAATTGATCAATGACGGCCTGAACGGATGACGCGCCCTGGCTCGCGCAGGCGCCGATGAACCGGAATGCAAGAGGGGCCCCCGGCACAGTGCCGGGAGCCCCTCTCACACGTACGCGGAATTTGTGCGAACCGGAGTCAGAACGTCCCCAGCTTCACGATCGACAGCAGCGCGATCAACTGGATCGCGGACGCGCCCAGCGCCTTCGGCCAGGGCAGGTCGTGGGAGCGGGAGACCATCAGGGTGAGCAGGGCGCCCGCGCCGAGCCAGGTGATCCAGCCGATGACCTGCACGAAGCTCGCGTCGCCGCCGAAGAACATGGCGAAGACCAGGCGCGGGGCGTCCGTCAGCGACATGATCAGCATCGACAGGCCGACCGTCGGCTGCCAGGCGCCGTCGCCGCCGAGCTGGCGGGCCAGCGTGTGCGTGACCACGCCCAGGACGAACGCGCTCAGCACCATCGCCACGGCCGAGATCAGCACGATCGGCACCGCGTTGGTGAACGTCGCGCCGATCACGTCCGCGCGGGCGCCGTCGAAGCCGAAGACCGCGAGCAGGCCGTAGAGGAAGGTCACGATCAGGGCGGGGCCCCACATCGTGTAGTCCCGCATGCGGAGGAAGGTCGGGTTGGGGTTGAGGACGACCCCCTTCAGCAGTTCCTTCCAGTGCAGCGGCGGGCCGGACGGGCCGGGGGGCTGCGCCGAGCCCGCGTGGTAGGTCTCGCCCTGGGAGTAGGCGGACGCCTCGTCGATGGAGAACGCCTGGGTGTGGCCCGGCTGGTTCGCCGCGTACGGGTCGTGCCCGCCGTGCCCGCCGTGGCCGGGGTCGCCGAAGTACTCCGGTCCGTCGTTCACCGGCCCCGGATACCCGTACTGGTTCCCCTGCGGGTGCCCCGTACGGCCCTGCGGGTAGCCGTAGGCGGGCCCCCGCTGCCCGTGGTGCGGGGCCTGGCCGCCGTACGACGGGCCCTGGGGTGCGTGCGCCTGCTGTCCTTGCGCGGTGCGGTTGTCCCGGTTCCCGCGTCCCATCCTGAATCCAGCCACCCGTCGAACGTACCTGCTCCCGGCCGCCCGCGTGCCGGGCCCAGGGGGTCGGGCCCGGCATTGCGGCCATCCTGTGACATCCCCTAAGGGACCGTCAGGGCTGGATCAGGGGGGGGCTCAGCCGTTCAGGGCCGTGCCGAAGCGCGGGCTGCCCGTGGTGGCGACGCCGGTGGCCGCCGGGCCGAAGGAGAGGGCGCCCGCGGC
>NZ_WWKH01000187.1:0-1224 GCF_009865595.1 Streptomyces sp. SID1328
CAGGACATCCCCGTCCTGTCCTCGCCGCAGAACCAGCAGTGCGCCGAGAACTCCACCCAGGCGAAGAACGACGAGCCGCTGTCACACCTCGTCGACGACGTGTCCGTCCTCGCGGGCAACGGCGTCACCAACGACTGACGCAGGCGCGAGCGCCTCGAGAAAACCGCCCGGCAGCACGGATTTTCCGTGCGCCGGGCGGTTTTCGCTGTTCATTTTCAGGGCCTCGGAGTTGCTCCATGCTGTCAATTCCCCAGGGGCGTTCGAGTGAATTGGCGGGCCAAGCACGTTCCGCAGTTTCTTCCGCCGTCTATTCCTCGTTCTACAGCCTGCCGGTCATGGTGCGAGCCGTTCAAGTTGTGCTCGCTCGGTTTCGGCCGTCACAGGGCATGACCGCAGAGAAGGGAAAGACCATGAAGAAGAGCGCTGCTGTCGTCGCCGGCGCCATCCTGGCTCTGGGCGGGGCGGTTCCCGCCTTCGCCGACGCCGGTGCCGAGGGTGCCGCGGTCGGTTCGCCGGGCGTGCTGTCGGGCAACGCCGTCCAGGTCCCGATCCACATCCCGGTCAACGTCTGCGGCAACACCGTCAACGTGATCGCCCTGCTGAACCCGGCGTTCGGCAACGCCTGCGTCAACGACTGACGCGCGTAACGCAAGACACCAGCCCCACGGCTGCGTTCAGGCCGGCCCCGGACCGTCGATCAATGTGCATCTGCGTTCCGGGGCCGGCCTTCCCACTTCTCCGAGCAGGAAGACCACGAGATTGCGACAGACCCTGAGCAAGGGCATGGTCGTGGCCGCCGCCGCGACGGGTGTGCTGTCCTTGTACGTCAGTCAGGCGCTCGCCGATTCGGGAGCGCACGGAACCGCACAGGGCTCTCACGGCGCGCTGTCCGGCAACACCCTCAAGGTGCCGGTGCACATCCCGGTCGACATCTGCGGGCACTCCGTCGATGTGGCGGCCGCGCTGAACCCGGCCGTCGGCAACGCCTGTGTCAAGGACGCCCTCCCCAAGGCGCCCCGCACCACCGCGCCGTCGTCCTACGGTGACGACGCCGAACCGAGCACCCCGGTCAAGACCCCGCCCGCGTACGGTGCCGAGGAGACCAAGCCGCCGGGCTCGTACGGGGACGACCACAAGACGACCCCGCCCCCGTCCTACGGCCATGACGAGCCGAGCGCCCCGGTCACCACCGCGCCCGCCTCGTACGGCGACGACGAGACGACC
>NZ_WWKH01000188.1:0-1001 GCF_009865595.1 Streptomyces sp. SID1328
CGGCGCAGGGCGGCCGCCTCCGGCTCGCGGCGCAGGTCCTCCAGCACCGAGGCCAGGGAGGACGCGCTGTCCAGGGTGTGCGGGTGGTCCGGCCCGAGGAGTCCGGCGCGGCTGGTCCACATGCTGCGCCACACCTCCTCCGACTTGCCCAACTCGCCCGTCACGTGCATCAGTCCGGCCAAGTCGGCGGCGGTCGTCAGGGTGTCCTCGTGGACGTAGCCGAGAGTCCGGGACTGGGTGTACACCAGGGCCATCAGCCGCTCGCGCGCCTCATCCTGGCGACCCTCCATGTGGGTCAGCACACGGGCGTAGTCGCGGAACGCCCGCAGGGTTTCCGGGTGTTCGGGGCCGAGCCGCTGATGGGCCGAGTTGGCGCGCATGCCGTAGAACTCGTGCGGGGGCAGGCCGACGCGGCTGATCTCCTCCTCGGTGCCGTCCTCATTGAGCATCGTGAAGACCAGGTCGGCGGCCGGGGGCAGTGCCGGTTCGGGGGTGTCCGGGCGACCGTCGTCCCCGCGTTTCCTGCGCCGTCCGAGGGCCATGTCCGGACCCCCTCCTCTTCTCGTCCGGCTCCGGAGGCCCTACGCCCCGGAGTGCACATGGGCGGCCCACAGGCTGGGGCTGCCGGGGAAGGCCGCCCGGCACTCCCGTACGGCGTGGTGCAGGGCGAGGGCCGCGTCCAGCTCCGCCGAGGCGGACAGGGCGTCGCACATCCCCCCGTACAGGGCCCGCGTCACGCGTACCGCGACAGCGTCGTGCACCGGCCAGAGGGTGCCGATCGCGTGCGGGTACCCGGCGGTCTGGAAGGCCGAGGTGATGTGGATCGACTCGTCCGCCAGCCGCTCCGAGCCCCGCGCGGTCTCGCAGGCGGACAGCACGGCGAGCCGGGCGCCCGGCAGCTCCAGCCGCGAGATATGACGCACCGTCAGTGGGTGTTCCCGGTGGTCGTGCACCAGCAGCCGGGCCCCGGACGGATCGTCCGGCTCGCTCACCCCGTGGCA
>NZ_WWKH01000189.1:0-959 GCF_009865595.1 Streptomyces sp. SID1328
GCGCTCTCCCGCCGCGACGAGGTCGGCGGGGGCCCGCTTGGAGGCCGCCACCGTCTCGGGCTCGGCGAGGACAGCGCGAACGGCGGACTCCTCCGACTGCCGTTCGTCCAGCCGGTGTTGGAGGGCGCGGTGGGTGGCGGGGTCCAGCAGGGCCCCGGCCGCCGCGCCGGGGGTGTCGAACCCGGCGCGATAGGCGGCGTCGGCGAGGCGGGCGTCGGCGTCCTTCAGGCGGACGGCCGCCTCCTCAGCCGTACGGACGGCGTCGGCGGCCTCGGTGAGCACGGCCGCGAGCCGCTCCAGTTGGGCGGCGCGGGCGGCGACGCTCTCGGCGGCTCCGCGCGCCCGCGTCAACTCAGACTGCAGGGTGACCTGTTCGCGGTCGAGGGTGTCGCGCCGGGTGAGCCGGGCGGCGGCCCGTACGGCGGACTGCTGACGGGCCTGGAGCCGCCGCTCGCGCTCCGCCTCGGCCCGGCGCAGCTCTTCGTGCGCGGCGTGCAGGGCGGAGGCGTCCCGGCGGACCTGCTCGAACTCCCGCTCCAGCTCGGTGACTTCGGCGGCGATGCGGTCGGCGGGGGTGTCCCCGACCTCGGCGGTGACGGCGTCGAGCGCGGCTTGCAGCTCGGTGCTGCGGCGCTCGTGCTCGACGTGCTCCCGCTCGGCCTCCTGGTGCGCGTCGAAGGCGTGCTGTTCGGCCTCGCGGTCCACGTGTCCGGCGTCCTTGCGGGCCGGGGCGGGGTGCTCGGTGGCCCCGCAGACGGCACAGGGGGCGCCGTCGGTGAGGTGGGCGGCCAGCTCGGCGGCGATGCCGGTCAGACGCTGTTCCTTGAGCTCGAGCCAGTCTCCGCGCAGCTTCTGCGCGCGCTGCCCGGAGTCCAGCGCCTGGCGTTCGGCGGCCGCGACCTCGGAGGTCAGCCGGTCGCGGCGGCGGGCCGCGTCGAGCCGCCGCCGGGCGGGGTCGC
>NZ_WWKH01000190.1:0-892 GCF_009865595.1 Streptomyces sp. SID1328
GACACCGCCCGCATCCTCATACTCCAAGCCGCCCACCCCACCCCCGCCGACCTCACCCGCGTCTACCACCGAGGCACCGCCGAAGAACGCCGAGCCGTCCTGCACGCCCTGCCGCACCTCGTAGCGGGCCCCGAAGCCCTGCCCGTCGTCGAGGACGCCCTCCGCACCAACGACACCCGCCTCCTCACCGCGGCCCTCGGCCCCTACGCCGCCCGCCACCTGAGCCCCCACCTATGGCGGCACGCGATCCTGAAGTGCCTGTTCACCGGCGTACCCGTGACCGGTGTCGCCCAGCTCGCCGCCCGCGCCCACGGCGACGCCGAACTCGCCCGCATGCTGGCCGACTTCGCCGCCGAACGCACCGCCGCGGGCCGCCCCGTCCCCGATGACCTGCACCACGTCCTGGCCCTGACCGACCCCGAAGCAGCCCCGCCGCCCCCCGCGCCCGAGGGCGGCGGCGGCCCCCACGGCAAGGAGTGCTGATGCGCCTCTTCGACCCCCACATCCACATGACCTCGCGCACCACCGACGACTACGAGGCCATGCGCGCCGCGGGCGTCCGCGCCGTGGTCGAGCCCGCCTTCTGGCTCGGCCAGCCCCGCACCTCCACCGCCTCCTTCCTGGACTACTTCGACTCCCTCCTCGGCTGGGAACCCTTCCGGGCCGCTCAGTACGGAATCGCCCACCACTGCACGATCGCCCTCAATCCGAAGGAGGCCAACGACCCCCGCTGCACCCCCGTCCTGGACGAACTGCCCCGCTATCTCGTCAAGGACCGCGTCGTCGCCGTGGGCGAGATCGGCTACGACTCGATGACCCCGGCCGAGGACACCGCGCTCGCCGCACAGCTCCAGCTCGCCGCCGACCACGGCTTGCCCGCCCTCGTCCACAC
>NZ_WWKH01000191.1:0-802 GCF_009865595.1 Streptomyces sp. SID1328
GCCCCCACCGACGAGGCGCTGCGCACCGCCGCGCGGGTGCGGGCCGCGGGCGGGACGGTCGTCGCGGCCGGCGGCTGCTTCGACCTGCTGCACGCCGGCCATGTGGCCCTGCTCCAGGCGGCCCGCCGCACCGGCGACTGCCTGGTCGTGTGCGTCAACTCCGACGCCTCCGTGCGCCGCCGCAAGGGCGACGGCCGCCCGCTCGTCCCGCTCGCCGACCGGGTACGGGTGCTGCGCGCCCTGGAGTGTGTCGACGCGGTGGCCGTCTTCGACGAGGACACCCCCGAACTCCTGCTCGCCCGGCTCCGCCCCCACATCTGGGCCAAGGGCGGCGACTACGCCCGCACCGACCTCCCCGAGGCTTCCCTGGTGGCCAGCTGGGACGGCCAGGTCGTGCTCTTCCCGTACCTCGACGGGCGCTCCACCAGCGGCATCGCCGAGCGTGCCGCCCACGCACCGGGCGGCACCGAGGGAGCGCGCCGATGACCCCTCCGCCCGACCGCCCCGGCGTGCTGGTGCTGCGCGCCCTGGGCCTGGGCGACCTGCTGGCCGGGGTGCCCGCGCTGCGCGGCATCCGCCGTGCCTTCCCCGCCCACCGGGTCGTCCTCGCCCTGCCTCCCGCACTCACCGACGCGGCCCTGGCCACCGGGACCGTCGACGCCGTACTGCCCGCCGAGGCACCCGGCCGCGCCGTCCCCGTACTGACCCACTGGCCCGGCCCGCCCCCCGACCTCGCGATCGACCTGCACGGCAACGGACCCGAGAGCCGCGACGCCCTCGCCGCCCTCCACCCCCGGTACCT
>NZ_WWKH01000192.1:0-760 GCF_009865595.1 Streptomyces sp. SID1328
CACCCGCCGTGCGCGCGAGCGGGCTGCGCGGCGGCCTGCTGTCCTGGGACGGCAAGGTGACCGACGACGCCCGCCTGGTCACCGCCCTGGCCCGCTCCGCCGCCGCCCACGGCGCGCGCGTCCTCACCCGCGTCCGTGCCCTGGAACTCGGCTCCACCGGCGCCCGCATCCGGGACGAACTCACCGGCGAGGAAGGGGAGATCAGGGCGCGTGCCGTGGTCAACGCGACCGGCGTGTGGGCCGGGGGCCTGGTCGAGGGCTTCCGCGTACGGCCTTCGCGCGGCACCCATCTCGTCCTGCGCTCCGAGCGCCTGGGCGCGCTCCCGGCCGGCCTGCACATACCGGTGCCCGGCGAGACCAACCGCTTCGTGCTGGTGCTCCCGCAGGGCGACGGCCGTACCTATGTGGGTCTCACGGACGAGCCGGTCGAGGGCGCGATCCCGGACGTGCCCGAGGTGCCGGAGACGGACATCGGCTTCCTGCTGGACGTGCTGGGCTCGGTGCTGGACGCGCCGGTGCGGCGGGACGAGGTGGACGGGGCGTTCGCCGGGCTGCGTCCGCTGCTGGACACCTCGGTGCCGGGCGCCCCCGACTCGGTGCGCACCTCGGACATCTCGCGGCGGCACGCGGTGCTGACCTCGGCGGACGGGGTGGTCACCGTGGTCGGCGGCAAGCTCACGACGTACCGGCGGATGGCACAGGACGCCGTGGACGCGGCCGTGGCCGCGCGCGGCCTGCCCTCGGCCCCCTCCCCCACCGC
>NZ_WWKH01000193.1:0-701 GCF_009865595.1 Streptomyces sp. SID1328
GGCCCTGCCCGCCCCCTCCGACGTGCTCCTCGCGCGGGCGCTCGCGGAGCCCGAGCGGCTCGTCGCGCACGACCCCGCCTACGCGCGCGGGGCGCAGCGGCTGGGCGCGCTGCTGCGCAAGGCACGCGCGTGCCTGGCCGAGGGCGGTACGGCCGAGGAGGCGCTGTGGGCGCTGTGGAACGGCACCCCGTGGCCCAGCAGGCTGGAGCGGTCCGCGCGGCGCGGGGGAGCGGCGGGCCGCAACGCCGACCGTGACCTGGACGCCGTCTGCGCCCTGTTCGCCACAGCCGCCCGCGCCGAGGAGCGCACCGGCGGACGCGGCACCCTGAACTTCCTGGAGGAGATCGACGCCGAGGACATCGCCGCCGACACCCTCACCCGCCGCGCCGTGCGCCCCGACGCGGTGCGCCTGATGACCGCGCACCGCTCCAAGGGGCTGGAGTGGCGGCTGGTCGTCGTCGCGGGCGTGCAGGAGGGGCTCTGGCCCGACCTGCGCCGCCGGGGCTCCCTGCTGGAGGCCGACCGGATCGGCCGGGACGGCCTCGCCGAGCCGCTGACCCCGGGCGCCCTGCTCGCGGAGGAGCGCCGGCTGTTCTACGTGGCCGCCACGCGCGCGCGGGACCGTCTCGTCGTCACCGCCGTGAAGGCACCGGCCGACGACGGCGACCAGCCGTCCCGCTTCCTGACCGAGCTGGGCGTCG
>NZ_WWKH01000194.1:0-708 GCF_009865595.1 Streptomyces sp. SID1328
CGTCCCCGCCGCAGCGGTCCCGGTACGGGGGGCAGGTGTCGTCGGCCGTCGCGCCGGGCGTGGGACTGGCGGACGGCGTGGCCGGGGGCGTCGGGCTCGGTGTCGGACTCGCGGAGTGCGCGGTCGGGGCCGGCTTCGCCGGAGTGCGGTGGGCGGAGGCCGTCGGGCTGCCCTTGTCCCAGTTGACGACCTCCATCTGCGGGTCGTTGCGGGCGGTGTCCACGACCCAGCGCTGGACGGCGGTCTCGGCGCGGTTCTTCAGCACCAGCGCGCCGGAGCCGTCGGTGGCGGCCGGGGTGAGGGCGAGGTTCTGGTTCCAGCGGGGCACGAGGGTGCCCTGGAGGGTGAAGTCGTAGCGGATGAAGCGGCCGTCGGTGCCGGTGGCCGAACAGGGGGCGAGCCGGACCGAGTAGCCGAGGCGGGAGTCCAGGCAGAGGGCGGGCGCCGCGTCGCTGCGCAGCCGGCCGTCCGCCTCGTACCGCCAGCGCTGGTCTGGTGCCGTGGAGCAGGTGACGACCTCGGTCTCGGCGCCCTCGACGGCCTTCTTCCCGACGATGCCGACGCAGCGCCCGGAGGCCACGTTGTGCAGCCGGCCCCGGACGGTCGGCCGGTTGCCGTCCGCGCCCGCCCAGGACGGCTGCGGGGCGGGCCTGGAGGTGTCCGGCGCCGGGGACGGGGTGGCGTCGTGGGCGGTGGTGGGGCCGTCGT
>NZ_WWKH01000021.1:0-6266 GCF_009865595.1 Streptomyces sp. SID1328
GAACTCGGCGGCAAGAACGCCATGCTGGTCCTGGACGACGCCGACATCGAGAAGGCCGCGGACGGCGCCGTCGCCGCCTGCTTCCCCTCGGCCGGGCAGCTCTGCGTCTCCATCGAGCGTCTGTACGTGGCGGATGCGGTGCACGACCGGTTCGTGGACGCCTTCGTCGCCCGCGCCGAGCGGCTCAAGGTCGGCGGCGCGTACGACTTCAGTTGCGACGTCGGCAGCCTCACCACGGCCGCCCAGCTCAAGACCGTCACCGAGCACGTCGAGGACGCCGTGGCCAAGGGGGCGAAGGTCCTCGCCGGCGGCAGGGCGCGCCCGGACCTGGGACCGCTGTTCTACGAGCCGACCATCCTCGCCGGTGTCACCCCGGACATGACGCTGTACGAGCACGAGACGTTCGGGCCCGTCGTGTCCGTCCACCCCTTCCGCGACGACAGCGAGGCCGTCGCGCGGGCCAACGCCACGCCGTACGGCCTCAATGCGAGCGTCTGGTCCCGCAGTGCTTCCCGGGGCCGCGCCGTGGCGGCCCGGCTGCACGCGGGCACGGTCAACGTCAACGAGGCGTTCGCCGCCGCGTGGGGCAGCGTCGACGCGCCGATGGGCGGCATGGGGGACTCCGGCCTCGGCCGGCGTCACGGTGCCGAGGGCATTCTCAAGTACACCGAGGCCCAGAACGTCGCCCACCAGCGCGTCCAGGGGTTCACCCCGCCGAAGAGCATCCCGCCCGAGGCCTGGGCGGCGCTGCTGACCGGCGCGCTGAAGGTGCTGAAGGCGGTCGGCTCCCGCTGAGACACCCGGACGCAGGCGGCGCGGCTTCCCGATGGAGCCGCGCCGCCTGCGTTGTGGGAGGTCCACGCCTGCGAGGTGGGGGCCGACCGAAGAGGCGCCCCAGGTACCCGAGTACCCGGGGCGCCTTGTCGACCCCGTGCTACGCGACGCCCCGCGTCGTGCCCAGCCAGTCGCGGTAGCGGCGCAGCGCCCGGCGCTGCTTGCGCCGCTCGGCGATGAGGGCGACCGCCGGGTGGGTGCCCGGCGTGGGCCTGCTGCCGCGCGCGATCCGGCGCATCTGGTGGCGGACCTGCGCCATGCTCGCGGCCGAGGCGAGCGCCTTGTCCGACCAGGTGACCGGCCTGAGCTGCCGCTCGGCCTCGCCGCCGGTGCGCCAGCGCTCCGGGAGATCCGGGGTGACGGCGAGGGCGGTGCCCATGCCGATGACCGCCACCCCGCTGTCGAGGACGCGCTCGGCGGTCTCGCGCCGGGTGATGCCACCGGTCAGCATCAGGGGCACCGGGCTGGACCCGACCAGGTCCTTCGCCAGGTCCAGGAAGTACGCCTCACGGGCCTGGGTGCGGGCGTCGGCGGCGCGGCCGGACATCGCCGGGCTCTCATAGCTGCCGCCGGACAGTTCGACCAGATCGACGCCGAGCGGCGCGAGCATCTCGATCACCTGGCGCGCGTCGTCGGCGTCGAAGCCGCCGCGCTGGAAGTCGGCGGAGTTGAGCTTGACGGCGACCGCGAAGGAGGGCGATACGGCGGCCCGTACGGCGCGGACCACGTCCAGCAGCATCCGGGCCCGGTTCTCCAGCGAGCCGCCCCACTGGTCGGTGCGCCTGTTGACCAGGGGGGAGAGGAACTGCGAGAGCAGATAACCGTGTGCCGCGTGCACCTCGACCCCGTCGAAGCCGGCCTGCTCGGCGCGCTGGGCGGTCACCGCGTACCGGGTGACCGTCTGCTCGATCTGCCGGGCGGTCATGGCGACCGGGCGGCCGAAGCGGCTGCTGTGCTTGCCCAGGTCGACGCCGACCGCGGAGGGACCCCATACGACGCCGGGCATGTCGGAGCCGATCTGGCGGCCTGGGTGGTTGATCTGCATCCAGATCGCCCCGCCCCCCGCCTTGCCGGCCTTCGCCCACGCGGTGAACGGCTCCAGTGGCGCGGCCTCGTCGAGGACGACACCGGCCGGGCCGGTCAGCGCCTCGGCGTGGACCATGACGTTGCCCGTGATGAGCAGTCCGGCACCGCCCTCGGCCCAGCGCCGGTACAGCCCGAACAGCTCGGCTCCGGGCAACTGGCCGTCGGCCGCCATGTTCTCCTCCATGGCCGCCTTGGCGATCCGGTTGCGCAATACCTGCCCGGAGCGCAGGGACAACGGCGAGAACAGTTCGCTGGTCATCCTGCTTTCCCCTCTCGATCTCCATCGCTTACAATGTGTGCAGCGTTCACATTAGGTCAGGAATGTAAGCGCCGTAAACTTGAGGGAGTGTGACCTATGCCGCAAGCGAGCAGCTCGTATCACCACGGCGATCTGCGCGCGGCCTGCCTGCGTGCCGCGCGGGAGCTGCTGGAGGAGGACGGCAGTGCCGGGCTGTCGCTTCGCGCGGTGGCGCGGCGGGCGGGCGTGTCGGCCACGGCCCCCTATCGCCACTACGCGGACCGCGACGCGCTGGTCTCCGCGGTGGCCGCCGAGGGGTACCGCGAGCTGGCCGAATACCTGGCGGCCGCCCACCCCGAGCCCCGGACCCCGGACGAGCTGGCGTCGGTGGCCGTCGCCTACGTGCGCTTCGCGCTGGACCGGCCCGCGATGTTCCGGGTGATGTTCGCCGAGCCGTGCGATCCGAACAGTGAGGAGCGGGTCGCGGCGACCGCCGCCATCTCCGAGTACGTCCGCGGCATCGTGCACGCGGTCTTCCCCGGCGTCGACCCGGACGCGTTGTCGACCACCGTGTGGGCACTCGTCCACGGCCTGGCCTTCCTGCACCTGGACGGCAAGCTCGACTCCTCGACGCCGGAGGTGGTGGACGCCCAGGTCCGCGCGGCGGTCCAGGCGCTGTTCAGCGTGTCGGCGGCCCGATAGGAACCGAGGTCATGTTGACAGTGCACACACTCGCCGCCTAATGTGTGTGCTGTAAACATGCGGGTGCGGAAGCCCGCGGTCCGATGAACGGAGCGTCATGAAGGCAGTGTCGATCAAGGAGCCCGGCGGTCCCGAGGTCCTGGAGTGGGTGGACGTCGAGGACCCGACGCCCGCCGCCGGTGAGGTCGTCGTCGACGTCGTCGCCAGCGCCCTCAACCGGGCGGACGTCATGCAGCGTTACGGCCTGTATCCCCTCCAGCCGGGCACCTCGCCGTACCCCGGTCTCGAGGTCTCGGGCCGTATCGGCGCCCTCGGGGAGGGTGTGACCGGCTGGGAGGTGGGCGACGAGGTCTGCGCGCTGCTCACGGGCGGCGGCTACGCGCAGAAGGTCGCCGTCCCCGCGGGCCAACTGCTCCCGGTTCCCAAGGGCATCGGCCTGGTCGAGGCGGCCGCTCTGCCCGAGGCAGTGGCGACGGTCTGGTCCAACATCGTCATGACCGCCCGCCTCAAGAAGGGCGAGACCTTCCTCGTGCACGGCGGGGCCGGCGGCGTCGGCACCTTCGCCATCCAGATCGCCAAGGCGCTGGGCGCGCGGGTCGTCACCACGGCCGGCGGCCTCGAGAAGGCCGCCCGCGCACGGGAGTTGGGCGCCGACGTCACGATCGACTACCGCACGGAGGACTTCACCGAGCACGGCCCGTACGACGTGATCCTGGACGTCGTCGGCGGCAGCTACCTCGAACGCAACGTGCGCTCCCTCGCCCCCGACGGACGCCTGGTGGTCATCGGTCTCCAGGACGGTCTGGAGGCCGGCCTCAACCTGGCCGAGCTGGTCTTCAAGCGCCTGTCCGTGCACGGGACGACCCTGCGCACACGGTCCAAGGAGCAGAAGGCCGAGATCATCGCCGAGGTGCGGGACGAGGTCTGGCCGATGATCGAGAGCGGCGCCGTGGGACTCGTCATCGACCAGCGCCTGCCCATGTCCCGGGCCGCCGAGGCACACCGGCTGATGGAGGCCGGCGGCCACGTCGGCAAGATCCTGCTGGTGAACGAGTAGCGCGGAGGAGCACACCATGGACACCCACGTCGATCTCGGTGCCCTGCCTGTCGACACGAGCGCGCCGGTCCTGGTCACCGGTGCCACGGGCTATGTCGCCGGCTGGATCGTGAAGGCCCTGCTCGACGCCGGGGTCACCGTGCACGCCGCCGTCCGCGATCCGGGCAACGCGAAGAAGGTCCAGCACCTCCAGGACGCCGCCGACGCCTCGCCCGGAAAGCTGCGCCTGTTCGCCTCCGACCTGCTGCGCGACGGCTCGTACACGGAGGCCGTGCGAGGATGCCGGATCGTCGTGCACACCGCCTCCCCGTTCGTCCGCTCCGTGCGGGACCCCCAGCGGGACCTCGTCGACCCGGCGGTGCGGGGCACGCGCAATGTGCTCCGTACCGCCGGTGAGGCGGGCGGGGTCGAGCGGGTGGTGCTGACCAGCTCGGTCGCGGCGATGATCGGGGACGCGGCGGACATCCTCACGTACCCCGGCCGGACCGTGACCGAGGAGAGCTGGAACACCACCTCCTCCCTGGCCCGCGAGCCCTACAGCTACTCGAAGACGCTGGCGGAGCGGGAGGCATGGCGGATCGCGCAGGAGCAGAGCCGCTGGCGCCTGGTCACCGTCAACCCAGGCCTGGTCATCGGCCCCGCCCTCAATTCCGCGCCGACCAGCGAGAGCTTCACCATCGCGCGGCAGATGGCGAGCGGCCGGATGCGCTTCGGCGCTCCGCGCGTCGCGCTGACCGTGGTCGACGTACGCGAGATCGCCTACGCCCACCTGGCCGCCGCGTTCCTCCCCGACGCGGAGGGCCGTCACCTCCTGGCGGCCGAGTCCACCGACATCGTCGACCTCGCCCGCCGCCTCCTCCCGGCCTACGGCTCGTATCCCCTGCCACGCCGCGACCTCCCCAAGCCCCTGGCGGTCGCCCTGGCCCCGGCGGCGGGCCTCGAACGGGGGTACCTGCGGCGCAACGTCGGCTACGACCTCCGCGTGGACACCACCAAGAGCCGCCGCGAACTGGGCGTGCGGTACCGGCCCGCGCAGGCGTCGATGGAGGAGATGTTCGCTCAGGTCGTCGGGGCCGGGGGCCGATAGCGCCGAGCGCCGTTTCACGCCGACCGGCCCGCCCGTTCGTGGTTCGACCGCGCCTGCCAGGTCACCCGGTCCCCAGGGGCCACCGGCGACCCGAGGAGGCGCACATGACCGCGACCCCGCAAGACACCCCCGTCACCTGCCACTTCATCGGCAACGCCACGCTCCTGATCCGCTACGGCGACGTCACCCTGCTGACCGACCCCAACTTCCTCCACCGCGGCCAGTACGCCTACCTCGGGCACGGCCTCGTCAGCCGCCGTCTGCTGGAGCCGACCCTCGGCGTCGCCGACCTGCCCGCCGGCATCGACGCGATCGTGCTGTCCCACCTGCACGGAGACCACTGGGACCGGGTCGCCCGGCGGGGCCTCGACTCGGCCCTCCCGGTGCTCACCACACCCCAGGCCGCCCGGAAACTCCGCCGCCTGCACGGCTTCCCGCACGCCACCGCGCTGGAGACCTGGCAGAGCCGTACGGTGACCGGCCGCGAGACCCAGGTGACCGTCACCTCCCTGCCGGGGCAGCACGCGGGCGGCCCGCTCCGGCCCCTGCTGCCGCAGGTCATGGGCAGCCTGCTCGAGTGCGGCCCGCTCGGCGGCCCGCCCGTGCTCCGCCTCTACCTCTCCGGCGACACGCTGCCCTTCCCGCCGATCGTCGCGGCCATCGCCCGCCGCTGTCCCGACCTCGACCTCGCCGTGCTCCACCTCGGCGGCACCACGCTCCCCGGCGGATTCCTCGTCACCATGACCGGAGCCCAGGGCGCCGGCCTCACCGAACGGCTGGACCCCGAGTGGGTGCTACCGGTGCACTACGAGGAGTACACCGTCATGAAGTCGCCGCTGAGCGACTTCCTCCAGGCCGTGCGGCAGCGCGGGCTCGGCGCACGGCTCGTACCGTGCGCACGCGGCGAGCGCGTCGCCCTGCGCCCCGGCGGGCGGCCCGTGGTCGAGGCGGCGTCCGTGCGGTGAGCGGAGCCGACCGGGCGGAAGCCGGCGGAGCGGGTGTCGACCGTGCTCGCGGTGGGAAGCCGTGTGCGGACGGACCGTAGCGCACGCTCACCGGACGGAGACAGCCGATGGCCACCACAGCGGGCACCGCACGGCCGCCCGGCACGGCACCCGCGAGCCTGCGGCTGCCCGGACTGCTGCTCGGCGTCGGCCTCGGCGGATTCGTCGACGGCATCCTGCTGCACCAGCTCCTCCAGTGGCACCACATGCTGACCAGCACCAACCACGACCGCATCGGCGTCAAGTACTACGACCCGC
>NZ_WWKH01000195.1:0-2136 GCF_009865595.1 Streptomyces sp. SID1328
CCTCGGACGGCGCAGGAAACGCGGGGACGACGGTCGCCCGGACACCCCCGAACCGGCACTGCCCCCGGCCGCCGACCTGGTCTTCACGATGCTCAATGAGGACGGCACCGAGGAGGAGATCAGCCGCGTCGGCCTGCCCCCGCACGAGTTCTACGGCATGCGCGCCAACTCGGCCCATCAGCGGCTCGGCCCCGAACACCCGGAAACCCTGCGGGCGTTCCGCGACTACGCCCGTGTGCTGACCCACATGGAGGGTCGCCAGGATGAGGCGCGCGAGCGGCTGATGGCCCTGGTGTACACCCAGTCCCGGACTCTCGGCTACGTCCACGAGGACACCCTGACGACCGCCGCCGACTTGGCCGGACTGATGCACGTGACGGGCGAGTTGGGCAAGTCGGAGGAGGTGTGGCGCAGCATGTGGACCAGCCGCGCCGGACTCCTCGGGCCGGACCACCCGCACACCCTGGACAGCGCGTCCTCCCTGGCCTCGGTGCTGGAGGACCTGCGCCGCGAGCCGGAGGCGGCCGCCCTGCGCCGGGACGTGCTCGAACGCCGCAAGCGCCTGCTCGGCCCGGACGACCCGGCGGTCCTCTCCGCCACCAGCAGCCACGCGGCGGCCCTGGTCAAGGCCGGGCACTGGGCGGAGGCGGAAGGCGAACTACGCTCTCTCATCGCCAGGTTGGAGCGCCGGGGCCTCCAGGACGAGGACACCGGCCTGGCCGCCCGCGCCAACCTGGGCGCGGCCCTGTGCCGGCTTGACCGTCTGGACGAGGCAGAGGCGGTGATGCGCTCGGTCCTCACCACCCAGCAGCGCACCAAGGGCCCGGCCCACCCCGACACCCTCACCACCCGCAACAACCTCGCCGCCGTCCTCCACGCCCGCGAGCACTACGCCGAAGCGGCCCGGACCCTCCGCGAAGTCCTCACCCTCACCACCCACCACAAGGGCGAATCCCACCCCGACACCCTGCACGCCCGCGACAACCTCGCCAACGTCCTGATCGACAACGGCGACCACGAGGAGGCCACCACCCTCCTCACCCGCTGCCACACGGACTACACCCGCACCTTCGGCCCCCACCACCCACTGACCCGCACCACGGCGGAACGTCTTGCGTGGCTGCGGGACAACTCGTCTTGAACACCGCCTTCCTGACCACCAGTGGTTCGGGCCACCCCCTGAGGCACACTGAGCTGAGCATGACACCCCAACGAAAGGGAGCGACGGCGTGGGTGCTCGGTGGGCCGACTTTCAGTACGAGATCTATCTGAACGGAATGAACGGGACAGTCCCCCGGCTGCCCACCGATCTGACCCGGCTGGAGGAGCTGGCGGAGCACCGGCTCGGGCCGGGCCCGGTCGGGTACGTCGCGGGGAGCGCCGGGAACGGCAGCACCGAGCGGGCCAATCGCACCGCGCTGGAGCGCCGCAGGATCGTGCCGCGCATGCTGCGTGACGTCGAGGAACGCGATCTCTCCGTACGGGTGCTGGGCCGTACGCTGCCCGCGCCGCTGGCCCTCGCGCCCGTCGGCGTGCTGTCGATCATGCACCCGGACGCGGAGTGCGGGGCCGCACGGGCCGCCGCCGCGCAGGGCGTGCCGTTCATCCTGTCGTCGGCGTCGAGCACGCCGATGGAGACCGTCGCGGAGGCGATGGGGGACGCCGAGCGCTGGTTCCAGCTCTACTGGGGCAGCGACCGCGAGGTGACCCGGAGCTTCCTGGACCGGGCCCGGGCGGCCGGGTTCTCGGTGCTGGTCGTCACGCTGGACACCCCGCTGCTGTCCTGGCGCCCGCGCGATCTGGACCGGGCGTACCTGCCGTTCCTGCACGGCGTCGGCACCGCCAACTACTTCACCGACCCCGCCTTCCGGGCAGGGCTCGCCAAGCCGGTGGAGGAGGACCCGAACGCGGCCGTCCTCCGCTTCCTCGGCCTCTTCGGGGACGCCGGGCACACCTGGCCGGACCTGGCGTTCCTGCGGGAGCACTGGGACGGCCCCATCGTCCTCAAGGGCATCCTGCACCCGGACGACGCCCGCGCGGCCGCCGACGCCGGGATGGACGGGGTGGTGGTCTCCAACCACGGCGGCCGCCAGGTCGCCGGCTCCGTCGCGGCCGCCGACGCCCTGCCGGGTGTCG
>NZ_WWKH01000196.1:0-355 GCF_009865595.1 Streptomyces sp. SID1328
CCCTCGTGCGCTACCTGGAGCACGAGTGCGAGCCGATGCTGCGCGGCAGCTACTCCGAGCAGACCGGCCGCAGGCTGTTCGGCGCGGCCGCCGACCTCACCCGGCTCGCCGGCTGGACCTCGTACGACATCGCCGCGCACGGGCTCGCCCAGCGGTACTTCGTGCAGGCCCTGCGGCTGGCCCAGGCGGCCGGGGACCGCGCCTACGGCTCGTACGTGCTGGTCACCATGAGCCGCCAGGCCGTGTACCTCGGGCACGGGCGGGAGGCGGTGCAGCTGGCGCGGGTCGCCCAGCAGGGGATCGGGACCGGGGCGGCGCCCGTCGTGCAGGCCCTGCTGCACGCGGCGGAGGCGCG
>NZ_WWKH01000197.1:0-865 GCF_009865595.1 Streptomyces sp. SID1328
CAGCGGCGGGAAGATCACCAAGGCGGAGGCCGTCGAGGCGCCGAAGGGCCCGACGAGCGATGAGAAGACCGCCCTCGCGGTGCCCCGGCTGAACCAGGCGGTCCTCGCGACGCAGAATGCGGACATCGACTCGGTCTCGGGGGCGACGTACACCAGCACCGGGTACAAGAAGTCGCTCCAGTCGGCACTGGACCAGGTCAAGAAGGGCTCCGGCGGCGGGAGTCCGGGTGCGGCCCAGGCGCGTACGGTCACCGGCAGCGCGGAGCAGACGCCGTACGGGGCCGTCCAGGTGCGGGTCACGCTCAGCGGGAAGAAGATCACCAAGGCGGAGGCGGTCCAGGCGCCGAAGGGCCCGACGAGCGATGAGAAGACCGCCCTCGCGGTGCCCCGGCTGAACCGGGCGGCGGTCGCGGCGGGCAGTGCGGAGATCGACTCGGTGTCCGGGGCGACCTACACCAGCACCGGCTACAAGAAGTCGCTCCAGTCCGCGCTGGACCAGGCCGGTGGCTGAGACGGTGGCCGAGCGGGCGGGGACACCGCATGTGCTGCGGCACGCGGAGGAGGTCATGGGCACCGTCTTCTCCTTCGACGTGCGCGGCGGCGATCCCGGCGAGGTGCGCGCGGCGCTGGAGACGGCGGTCGCGGATCTGCACCGGGCCGACGCCGTGTTCAGCACCTACCGGGCGGACAGCGAGGTGTCCCGGCTGGCCCGCGAGGAGCTGACGCCGGAGCAGTGCGCTCCCGAGGTGCGCGAGGTGCTGGCGCTGGCCGCCGAGGCGGAGCGGGTGAGCGACGGCTGGTTCAGCACCCGGTACCGGGGGACGCTCGACCCGACCGGGATCGTCAAGGGCTGGTCCGCCGAGCG
>NZ_WWKH01000198.1:0-9630 GCF_009865595.1 Streptomyces sp. SID1328
GCCGCGCTGAGCGCCCTGGGCCGGCCCCGTCCCCGCCGCCTCTTCCAGTTCGAGGAGGCGGCCTGATGCTCGATCAGCACAGCCCGGAGGGGCCCCGCACCCCCGGTACCGCAACAAGAGGAGAGACTGTGCCCACTGTGCCGCCCCCGGCCTCGACAGCCGCCGACGCCGTGGACGTGACCGCACTGCTGGAGCGCGGCCGGACCCTGGCCACCCCGGTGCTGCGCGCCGCCGTCGACCGGCTGGCGCCCCCGATGGACACCGTCGCCGCCTACCACTTCGGCTGGATCGACGCCGCCGGGAACCCGGCCGCCGGTGACGGCGGCAAGGCCGTGCGTCCCGCCCTCGCCGTGCTCTCCGCCGAGGTCACCGGCGCCGCCCCCGAGGTGGGCGTGCCCGGCGCGGTCGCCGTCGAGCTGGTGCACAACTTCTCCCTGCTGCACGACGACCTTATGGACGGCGACGAGCAGCGCCGCCACCGCGACACCGTCTGGAAGGTGCACGGCCCCGCCCAGGCCATCCTGGTGGGGGACGCCCTGTTCGCCCTCGGCAACGAGGTCCTGCTGGAGCTGGGCACCGTGGAGGCCGGCCGCGCCACCCGCCGGCTGACCGCCGCCACCCGCGCGCTGATCGACGGCCAGGCCCAGGACATCTCCTACGAGCACCGCGACCGCGTCAGCGTCGAGGAGTGCCTGGAGATGGAGGGCAACAAGACCGGCGCCCTGCTGGCCTGCGCCTCCTCCATCGGCGCGGTCCTCGGCGGCGCCGACGACCGCACGGCCGACGCGCTGGAGCGCTACGGCTACCACCTCGGCCTGGCCTTCCAGGCCGTCGACGACCTCCTCGGGATCTGGGGCGACCCGGAGTCCACCGGCAAGCAGACCTGGAGCGATCTGCGCCAGCGCAAGAAGTCCCTGCCCGTGGTGGCGGCCCTGGCCGCCGGGGGCCCCGCCTCCGAGCGGCTCGGCGAGATCCTCGCCGCCGACGCCAAGAGCAGCGACTTCGCCGCCTTCTCCGAGGAGGAGTTCGCGGCCCGCGCCGCCCTCATCGAGGAGGCGGGCGGCCGCGAGTGGACGGCGGACGAGGCGCGGCGCCAGCACACCGTCGCCATCGAGGCCCTGCACGCCGTCGACATGCCCGACCGGGTGCGGGACGCCTTCACGGCGCTCGCCGACTTCGTCGTCGTCAGGAAGAGATGATCACTATCGGCCGAATAACCCTCGCGTAGTCGCCGGCCGGTGCGACGCGATCAGCGGCACACCGGCCGACGGCGGACCCACAGCAGCACGACTCGAACGACTGCACAAAGGGGAAGCCATGACAGCGACGACCGACGGAAGCACCGGGGCCACCATCCCGCCCCGCGCTGCCGCGGCCAGCGACACCGACAGCACCGACCCCCTGGCGGCCGGGGTACCCGAGGCCGCCGAACGCGCCGCCGCGCGCGCCACCGAGTTCCTGCTGGCCCGGCAGGACCCCGAGGGCTGGTGGAAGGGCGACCTGGAGACCAACGTCACCATGGACGCCGAGGACCTTCTGCTGCGCCAGTTCCTCGGCATCCTCGACGCGGCGACCACCCGCGCCACCGCCCAGTTCATCCGGGGCGCGCAGCGCGAGGACGGCGCCTGGGCCACCTTCTACGGCGGCCCCGGCGACCTGTCCGCCACCGTCGAGGCGTACGTCGCCCTGAGGCTGGCCGGGGACGCCCCGGACGCCCCGCACATGGCGCGTGCCTCGGCCTGGGTACGCGAGCGGGGCGGCATCGCCTCCGCCCGTGTCTTCACCCGGATCTGGCTCGCCCTGTTCGGCTGGTGGAAGTGGGAGGACCTGCCCGAACTCCCCCCGGAACTCATCTGGTTCCCCACCTGGCTGCCGCTCAACATCTACGACTTCGGCTGCTGGGCCCGGCAGACCATCGTGCCGCTCACCATCGTCTCGGCCAAGCGCCCGGTCCGCCCCGCGCCCTTCCCGCTCGACGAGCTGCACACCGACCCGGCCAACCCCAACCCGCCCAAGCCCTTTGCTCCGCTGGCCAGTTGGGACGGCGCCTTCGAACGGCTCGACCGGGTGGTGCACCGGCTGCGCAAGGCCGTACCGCGCCGGGTGCGCCGGGCCGCGATGAACGCCGCCGCCCGCTGGATCGTCGAACGTCAGGAGAACGACGGCTGCTGGGGCGGCATCCAGCCGCCGGCCGTCTACTCGGTCATCGCGCTGCACCTGATGGGCTACGACCTCAGGCACCCGGTGATGCGGGCCGGGCTGGAGTCGCTGGACCGGTTCGCCGTCTGGCGCGAGGACGGCTCCCGGATGATCGAGGCGTGTCAGTCCCCGGTGTGGGACACCTGCCTCGCCGTCATCGCGCTGGCCGACGCCGGAGTCCCCGCCGATCACCCCAAGTTGCTCAAGGCGGCCGACTGGATGCTGGCCGAGGAGATCCGCCGGCCCGGCGACTGGTCCGTCAAGCGTCCCGGACTCCCGCCGGGTGGCTGGGCGTTCGAGTTCCACAACGACAACTACCCCGACATCGACGACACCGCCGAGGTCGCCCTCGCCCTGCGCCGGGTCAGCCACCCCCAGCCCGAGCGGGTGGACGGGGCGATCGCGCGGGCAGTGCGCTGGAACTTCGGGATGCAGTCGAAGAACGGCGCCTGGGGCGCCTTCGACGTCGACAACACCAGCCCGTTCCCCAACCGGCTGCCGTTCTGCGACTTCGGCGAGGTCATCGACCCGCCGTCCGCCGATGTCACCGCGCACGTCGTGGAGATGATGGCGGCCGAGGGGCTCGCCCACGATCCGCGCACCCGGCGCGGCATCGCCTGGCTGCTCGCCGAACAGGAGGCGGACGGCTCCTGGTTCGGCCGCTGGGGTGTCAACTACGTGTACGGCACCGGCTCGGTGGTGCCCGCCCTGACCGCGGCCGGACTCCCCGCCTCCCATCCGGCGATCCGCCGCGCGGTGCACTGGCTCCAGCAGGCGCAGAACGACGACGGCGGCTGGGGCGAGGACCTGCGCTCGTACAAGTACGCCAGGGAATGGAGCGGCCGGGGTGCCTCCACCGCCTCCCAGACCGCCTGGGCTCTGATGGCGCTGCTCGCGGCGGGGGAGCGGGACTCCGAGGCCGTCGAGCGCGGAGTGCGGTGGCTGGCCGACACCCAGCGGGACGACGGCTCCTGGGACGAGCCGTACTTCACCGGCACCGGCTTCCCCTGGGACTTCTCCATCAACTACCACCTCTACCGGCAGGTGTTCCCGCTCACCGCGCTCGGCCGGTACCTGCACGGCGACCCCTTCGACAAGGCGCCCCTGGCCGCCCGCAGAGGCGTCCGCGCCACGGCCGGAGGGAGCTGAATGAGATCCCGGCCCGCCCCGGCACCGCTGCTGATCGTCTGCGCGCTCGGCATCGAGCGGTTCGCCCTGCGCACCGGCGACCGGGGCGGGGCCGGGGGGCGGTTCACCGTCCTGCGCACCGGTATGGGCCCCAGGGCGGCGGAGCGGTCCGTCGCCGAGCGGCTCGCCGGTCCGGAGACGGGCGGCACCGCCGTGCTGGCCACCGGCTTCTGTGCCGGGCTGGCACCGGGCATGCACCCCGGCGACCTGGTGGTCGCCGAGGAGACCCGTGACCCGCGGGGGGCCGTCCCCTGCGTGGGCACCGACCTGCTGGTGAAGGAGCTGAGGCGCGCCGTCCCCGGCCGCACCGTCCACACCGGCCCCCTGACCGGCTCCGACCACGTGGTCCGGGGCCCGGAGCGCTCCGCTCTGCTGGCGACCGGCGCGATCGCGGTCGACATGGAATCGGCGGCCACCCTGCGCACCGCCGTCGGCACGGGCGACCGCCCGGTTGCGGCCGTACGGGTGGTCGTGGACGCTCCTGAACATGAACTTGTCCGGATCGGAACGGTACGCGGTGGAATATCGGCCTTCCGTGTTCTCCGTTCCGTCCTTCCCGCGTTTTTCGAATGGCACCGTTCCTTGCCGCTCCCCCGGAGGTGAGCCAGATGGCCATGCCGTTGCGTCAGTCCATCAAGGTCGCTACATACCTGGCCGAACAGAAGCTCCGCAAGCGGGACAAGTTCCCGCTGATCGTCGAGCTGGAACCGCTGTTCGCCTGCAATCTCAAGTGCGAGGGCTGCGGGAAGATCCAGCACCCGGCCGGCGTGCTCAAGCAGCGGATGCCGGTCGCCCAGGCGGTGGGCGCGGTGCTGGAGTCCGGTGCGCCGATGGTGTCCATCGCGGGCGGCGAGCCGCTGATGCACCCGCAGATCGACGAGATCGTGCGCCAGCTCGTCGCCAGGCGCAAATACGTCTTCCTGTGCACCAACGCCATGCTGCTGCGGAAGAAGATGGACAAGTTCACCCCGTCCCCGTACTTCGCCTTCGCGGTGCACATCGACGGGCTGCGCGAGCGGCACGACGAGTCCGTCGCCAAGGAGGGTGTGTTCGACGAGGCGGTGGCGGCGATCAAGGAGGCCAAGCAGCGCGGCTTCCGGGTCACCACCAACTCGACCTTCTTCAACACCGACACCCCGCAGACCGTCGTCGAGGTCCTGAACTTCCTCAACGACGACCTGGAGGTGGACGAGATGATGATCTCGCCCGCCTACGCCTACGAGAAGGCGCCCGACCAGGAGCACTTCCTCGGCGTCGAGCAGACCCGCGAGCTGTTCAGGAAGGCGTTCTCCGGGGGCAACCGCAGGCGGTGGCGGCTCAACCACTCCCCGCTGTTCCTGGACTTCCTCGAGGGCAAGGTCGACTTCCCCTGCACCGCCTGGGCCATCCCGAACTACTCCCTGTTCGGCTGGCAGCGCCCCTGCTACCTGATGAGCGACGGCTACGTGCCGACCTACCGGGAGCTGGTCGAGGACACCGACTGGGACAAGTACGGCCGGGGCAAGGACCCGCGCTGCGCCAACTGCATGGCGCACTGCGGCTACGAGCCCACCGCCGTCCTCGCCACCATGGGCTCCCTGAAGGAGTCGCTGCGGGCCATGCGCGAGACCATCTCCGGAAACCGGGAGTGAGATCGTGAGCGCCGTCTCCCTGGGCGTCCCCGAGGTACCGGCCCGCCCTGTCGCCACCCGCAGGGTGTCGCGGCAGATCCAGGTGGGGCCGGTGGCGGTCGGGGGCGGGGCGCCCGTGTCGGTGCAGTCGATGACGACGACCCGTACCTCGGACATCGGGTCGACGTTGCAGCAGATCGCGGAGCTGACGGCGTCGGGGTGTCAGATCGTGCGGGTGGCGTGTCCGACGCAGGACGACGCGGACGCGCTGGCGACGATCGCGCGGAAGTCGCAGATCCCGGTGATCGCGGACATTCACTTCCAGCCGAAGTACGTGTTCGCCGCGATCGAGGCGGGCTGTGCCGCGGTGCGGGTGAACCCTGGCAACATCAAGCAGTTCGACGACAAGGTCCGTGAGATCGCCAAGGCGGCCAAGGACCACGGCACCCCGATCCGCATCGGCGTCAACGCGGGCTCGCTCGACCGCCGCCTGCTCCAGAAGTACGGCAAGGCCACCCCCGAGGCGCTGGTCGAGTCGGCTCTCTGGGAGGCGTCGCTGTTCGAGGAGCACGACTTCCGGGACATCAAGATCTCGGTGAAGCACAACGACCCGGTCGTGATGATCGAGGCGTACCGCCAGCTCGCCGCGCAGTGCGACTACCCGCTCCACCTCGGCGTGACGGAGGCGGGCCCGGCGTTCCAGGGCACGATCAAGTCCGCGGTCGCCTTCGGTGCCCTGCTCTCCGAGGGCATCGGCGACACCATCCGCGTCTCCCTGTCGGCGCCGCCGGCGGAGGAGGTCAAGGTGGGTCTGCAGATCCTGGAGTCGCTGAACCTCAAGCAGCGCGGCCTGGAGATCGTCTCCTGCCCGTCCTGCGGCCGCGCCCAGGTCGATGTCTACAAGCTGGCCGAGGAAGTGACCGCGGGCCTGACCGGGATGGAGGTCCCGCTGCGGGTGGCGGTCATGGGCTGCGTGGTGAACGGCCCCGGTGAGGCTCGTGAGGCGGACCTCGGCGTGGCCTCGGGCAACGGCAAGGGCCAGATCTTCGTGAAGGGCGAGGTCATCAAGACCGTCCCGGAGTCGAAGATCGTGGAGACCCTCATCGAGGAGGCCATGCGGCTGGCCGAGGAGAACGGCGCCGCGGATCAGGTGAGTTGAGGCGGAGCACGGCACGGACCGAGAGGGGGCCGGCATGACGATTCTGGAGAGCATCCGGGGACCACGCGACCTGAAGGCGCTGGCGCACGACGACTTGAACGAACTGTCCGCCGAGGTGCGCGAGTTCCTGGTGGAGGCGGTGTCGAGGACCGGGGGGCACCTCGGCCCCAACCTGGGCGTGGTGGAACTGACCATCGCCCTGCACCGGGTCTTCGAGTCACCGGTCGACCGCATCGTGTGGGACACCGGGCACCAGAGCTATGTGCACAAGCTGCTGACGGGCCGTCAGGACTTTTCCAAGCTGCGCGGCAAGGGGGGCCTGTCCGGCTACCCCTCGCGCGAGGAGTCCGAGCACGACATCGTCGAGAACAGCCACGCCTCCAGCTCCCTCGGCTGGGCCGACGGCCTCGCCAAGGCACGCCAGGTGCTCGGGGAGCGCGGGCACGTCGTCGCGGTCATCGGGGACGGCGCGCTGACCGGCGGCATGGCCTGGGAGGCGCTCAACAACATCGCGGCCGCCAAGGACCGCCCGCTGATCATCGTCGTCAACGACAACGAGCGCTCGTACGCGCCCACGATCGGCGGCCTCGCCAACCACCTCGCCACGCTGCGCACCACCGACGGCTACGAGCAGGTCCTCGCCTGGGGCAAGGAGGCGCTCCAGCGCACCCCGGTCGTCGGCGAGCTGCTGTACGAGGCCGCGCACGGCGCCAAGAAGGGGTTCAAGGACGCCTTCGCCCCGCAGGGCATGTTCGAGGACCTGGGGCTGAAGTACGTGGGCCCCATTGACGGCCACGACATCGGCGCCGTCGAGTCCGCGCTGCGCCGGGCCAAGCGGTTCCACGGGCCGGTGCTGGTGCACTGTCTCACCGAGAAGGGGCGCGGGTATCCGCCCGCCCTGGCGCACGAGGAGGACCACTTCCACACCGTGGGGGTGATGGACCCGCTGACCTGCGCTCCGCTCACTCCCATCGGCGGGACCTCGTGGACCTCGGTGTTCGGCCAGGAGATCGTCCGGATCGGGGAGGAGCGCGAGGACGTCGTCGCCATCACGGCGGCCATGCTGCACCCGGTCGGCCTCGGTCCGTTCGCCGCGCGGTTCCCCGACCGGGTCTGGGACGTCGGGATCGCCGAGCAGCACGCGGCCGTCTCCGCGGCGGGCCTGGCCACCGGGGGAGTGCACCCGGTCGTCGCCGTCTACGCGACCTTCCTCAACCGCGCCTTCGACCAACTGCTGATGGACGTGGCCCTGCACCGCTGCGGGGTGACCTTCGTGCTGGACCGCGCCGGGGTCACCGGCGTCGACGGCGCCTCGCACAACGGCATGTGGGACATGTCCATCCTCCAGGTCGCCCCCGGCCTCAGGATCGCCGCCCCGCGTGACGCGGCCCAGCTCCGCGCCCAGTTGCGCGAGGCGGTCGCCGTGGACGACGCGCCCACCCTGGTCCGCTTCCCCAAGGAGTCCGTCGGCCCCGAGATTCCGGCCCTGGGTCACATCGGCGGCATGGACGTGCTCCACCGGGACGACGAGCCGGACGTACTCCTCGTCGCCGTCGGTGTGATGGCGCCGGTCTGCCTCCAGGTCGCCTCACTGCTCGGGGCGCGGGGGATCAACTGCACGGTGGTGGACCCGCGTTGGGTCAAGCCCGTCGACCCCGCACTGCCCGGACTCGCCGCCGGACACCGGCTGGTGGCCGTCGTCGAGGACAACAGCCGGGCAGCGGGCGTTGGTTCGGCCGTGGCGCTGGCCCTCGGGGACGCCGACGTGGATGTGCCCGTACGGCGGTTCGGCATCCCGGACCAGTTCCTCGCGCACGCCAAACGGAGCGAGGTGCTGGCCGACATCGGTCTCACGCCGGTGGAGATCGCCGGGCGGATCAGCGCGAGCCTCGCCGTCAAGGACGTCGGCGCACGGCAGAACCAGGAGAGCTGAATGAGCACGGAGTTCGACCTCGAAGCCCTCCTCGCCGCGCGCGGGGCGGAGCGCTACGACCTGCACACGCGCCATCTCAACCCCCAGCTTCCGCGCATGCTGCACACCATCGGCTTCGACAAGGTGTACGAGCGTGCCGAGGGCGCCCACTTCTGGGACGCTGAGGGCAACGACTATCTCGACATGCTCGCCGGATTCGGCGTGATGGGCCTCGGCCGCCACCACCCGGTGGTCCGCAAGGCCCTGCACGACGTGCTCGACCTGAATCTCGCCGACCTGACCCGCTTCGACTGCCAGCCGCTGCCCGGCCTGCTCGCCGAACGTCTGCTGGCCCACAGCCCGCACCTGGACCGGGTGTTCTTCGGCAACAGCGGCACCGAGGCCGTCGAGACCGCGCTGAAGTTCGCCCGCTTCGCCACCGGCCGCCCCCGCGTCCTCTACTGCGACCACGCCTTCCACGGCCTCACCACCGGCTCGCTGTCGGTCAACGGCGAGAACGGCTTCCGCGACGGTTTCGCCCCGCTGCTCCCCGACACCCCCGTGCCCCTCGGTGATCTCGACGCCCTCGCACGGGAGCTGAAGAAGGGCGATGTCGCCGCCCTCATCGTCGAGCCCATCCAGGGCAAGGGCGTGCACGAGAGCCCGGCCGGCTATCTCCGCGCCGCACAGGAGCTGTTGCACCGGCACAAGGCGCTGCTCATCGCCGACGAGGTGCAGACCGGGCTCGGCCGCACCGGCGACTTCTACGCCTACCAGCACGAGGACGGCGTCGAGCCCGACCTGGTGTGCGTCGCCAAGGCGCTCTCCGGCGGCTATGTGCCGGTCAGCGCCACGCTCGGCAAGGACTGGATCTTCAAGAAGGTCTACTCGTCCATGGACCGGGTCCTGGTGCACTCCGCGAGCTTCGGCTCCAACGCCCAGGCCATGGCGGCGGGGCTCGCGGTGCTCTCCGTGATGGAGGACGAGCAGATCGTCGCCCGGGCGCGGGCCACGGGCGAGCTGCTGAAGTCCCGGCTCGCCGCGCTCATCGGCACGTACGAGCTGCTGGCCGACGTGCGCGGGCGGGGGCTGATGATCGGCATCGAGTTCGGCCGCCCCGACTCGCTGAAGCTGCGCGGCCGCTGGACCATGCTCCAGGCCGCTCGCAAGGGGCTGTTCGCGCAGATGGTCGTCGTCCCGCTGCTCCAGCGGCACCGGATTCTCACCCAGGTCTCCGGCGACCACCTGGAGGTGATCAAGCTGATTCCGCCGCTGGTGATCGACGATGCGGACGTGGAGCGGTTCGTGGACGCCTTCACCGCGGTCATGGACGACGCGCACAGCGGCGGCGGGCTGATGTGGGACTTCGGGCGGACGCTGATCAAGCAGGCGGTCGCCGGTCGCTGAGGCTTTTCGCCGGGGCCCCCGGCCCCTTTTGCCTCTGAGGCAAAAAAATTGCCCCACAGGCAAAAATGGGGCTCAATGGAGATATGAACGCCTCCGAAGCGGCCTCCCCGGCGGGCCAGGGCGACGACCTGCCCGCCGTGGCGCCGCAACTGCGC
>NZ_WWKH01000199.1:0-13648 GCF_009865595.1 Streptomyces sp. SID1328
CGTGGAGCTGCGCTCCACGCTCACCCTCCTTGCTGCGCAAGGAGGGTGACGGTCCGTCCGCTGCGCTCCCGGACCGGCGGGACTTCGTCCCGCTACCAGGCTTCCGCTTCGCTCCAGCCTGGCCGGCGGGTCCGCTGCGCTCCCCCGCCTGACGGTTCTTCCGGCTGCGCCTCCAGAACCTTGGGGCCCGCTGACGCGGGCTGGCTGGCTACGAGGGGTAGACCTGTTCGGGAGGAGCCGTCATGCGGCTCCTAGCGTCGTCTTCTGAAGTAGCCGTGCTGGTACAGCTTGTAGATGATCGCTGGGGTTAGGACGAACCACACGGCCAGGAACGTCCATTTGAGCCACGGAGGCCCGTCCGGCCTGGCGCCCTGGGCCAGTTCTGCGGCGATCGCGCTGAATCGAGTCACGTCCCTCGGGTGCCCAGCCCACCGGTGGACACGCGGGCTCTGCACGGGAGTTGCGAGGGCAGGGGGTAGGTCTGGCGGGTGCCGCTCGTTCGTGTGGGTTCCAGTGCACCGCCTGCATCAGATTGAAGCAGCATGTACCGTTGGCGGAAACACGGAACACCCCTAGCCTCCACAGAATTCCGAGAGGAACGACCGTATATGAACGGTCCCAGCGAATCTACCGGACCTGAACCCGCGCTGAGCGGCGATTCTGTGCGCCGGGTTAAGCAGTACCAGACTGTGGGGCTGAACGTCCGGTTGAAGGTGTTCGCGCCTCTGGGGGCGCAGGGCGTGCCCCGCGAGCGAGGTGGACAACCTGGTGGCCGCGCTGGAGGTCTGGGCGGTCGCCGGGGCGCAGTGCCAGGGGGTGGAGCTGGGCGGCGCGGCATGGCGCCGGCCTCGCGGGGACCGCTGTTCTCGGACGGCTGGGATGACGGCGTGACGGCCGTGAGCGAGGCCCCGGTGGGCATCGGGGCGCGGCAGCCGGTTGGCCGGGGCCGCTGAACTGGCAGTACACATCGCGGACGTGAGGCAGCGTGAGCGGGCGGACCTGGTGCGGCTGGAGAGGTTCGTCCGGGCGGCTGTGCTGCCAGGTCCCCACCCGCACACCAGGGCGCGGCGTCGGGTGTTGGAGGGGCTGGGTGAGGCCGGCGGTCTGTGCACGGCGCGGACGGTGAACGGCGACGGGGACGTCGTCGTCTGCACGTTCGATGCCGGGCATTACGCCCCGGACGACAAGCCGCCGTTCAAGGACGGAAAGGCCGGGCGGCTGGCACGAGGCGGATGGGTCGATCTGGAATGATTTGGGCGGCCTGCATTCCGCACGCGGCCGTCTGAAAGACCACAGGAATTGACCGCTCGGGGAGGCGCGGAAATGTCAGCGATTCAGCTCAAGGAACACCAGGTCGATCAGCGCTCCGCGTTTCGCAGGTGGGTGGGATTCCCTGCAAGGTCATCTGTGCCCCCGCAAGGTGCCCGGGGCATGATCGTGTCAGCGACCGGCTCGGGCAAGACGATCACGGCCGCCGCGTGCGCACTGGAGAGCTTCGCGGGCGGCCGGATCCTCGTGACCGTGCCCACCCTGGACCTGCTCGCGCAGACCGTCCAGGCGTGGCGTCTGGTGGGCCACCGGGTCCCGATGGTCGCGGTGTGCTCGCTGGAGAACGACCCGGTGCTGAAGGAGCTGGGCGTGCGGACCACCACCAACCCGATCCAGCTCGCTCTGTGGGCCGGGAAGGGGCCGGTCGTCGTGTTCGCCACGTACGCCTCTCTGGTGGACCGCGAGGACATCGACGCACCCGAGGGCCAGGGACGCGTTCGCGGGCCGCTGGAGGCCGCTCTGGCGGGCGGAGAGCGGCTCTACGGCCAGCGCATGGCGGGCTTCGACCTCGCGATCGTGGATGAGGCGCACGGCACCGCCGGTGATCTTGGTCGTCCGTGGGCGGCGATCCACGACAACCAGCGGATCCCGGCGGACTTCCGGCTCTACCTGACCGCAACCCCGCGCATCCTCGCCGCGCCCCGCCCGCAGAAGGGCGCGGAGGGCCAGGAGGCGGAGATCGCGACCATGGCCGACGACCCGGAGGGCACGTACGGCGCGTGGCTCGCCGAACTCGGACTCTCGGAGGCCATCGAGCGGGAGATCCTCGCCGGGTTCGTGATCGACGTCCTGGAGATCCGCGACCCCTCCCCCGTCCTCGGGGAGTCCGAGGAAGCCCGGCGCGGCCGGCGTCTGGCGCTGTTGCAGACCGCGCTCCTGGAGCACGCCGCCGCGTACAACCTGCGTACGGTCATGACGTTTCACCAGAAGGTGGAGGAAGCCGCCGCGTTCGCGGAGAAGCTGCCGAAGACGGCTGCCGAGCTGTACGCGGGCGACGTCACGGACGAGGACCTGACCGCCGCCGACAAGCTCCCTGCGTCGTCGATCGACGCACGGTTCTACGAGCTGGAGGCAGGCCGCCACGACCCCCGGACCGGGTGTGGTCGGCGTGGCTGTGCGGCGACCACCTCGTCAGTGAACGGCGCGAAGTCCTGCGGCAGTTCGCCAACGGCATCGACGCCGCCGGGCGCCGGGTACATAGGGCGTTCCTCGCCAGCTGTCGCGTGCTCGGGGAAGGCGTGGACATCACCGGCGAACGGGGAGTCGAGGCCGTCTGCTTCGCCGACACCCGCGGCTCCCAGGTAGAGATCGTGCAGAACATCGGCCGCGCGCTCCGCCTCAACAAGCAGCAACGCACCCGCTGGAACACCCTCCACCCCCAACAGCAGGAGCTTCTCTCCGCCATCGGCATCCACCCGAATCCGTGACCTTCTCCGCCGACGGGCGGCGTGGCGACGATGCGGTCCGGCACGATATGCCGATGAGTGACGCGCGCTTCTTCAACGACGAGCCTTTCCTCGGCGACGAAGGGCCCGATCTGCTGGGACGTGAACAGTACGCACAGCACGCCGTGGAGCTGCTGGGACGTGTCCGCGCCCAGACGGAGACCGGCGTCCTGGCTTTGATCGGCCCCTGGGGTTCCGGCAAGTCGTCCGTCCTGGGCAAAGTGATACGCCTCCTGCAGCGCCAGGACGACCGCGAAGACTGGCTCCTCGCCGAGCTCAACCCATGGCTGTACTCCGACCTGGAGACGCTGACCGCGGCACTCTTCAGCGAGGTCCGAGCCGCCCTCCCCAAAGGAAGGCGCTGGTCAGAAGTCCGTAAAACGCTCGGAGGCTTCGGGCAGGCCATCAGCCCCTTGGGCAAGCTCACCGCGCTGGCCGGCCTCGACTCAGAAGGCCTGATCAAGGCTTTCAGCGACCGCATCACCGGCGACACCAGCGCCTCGGCCGCCAAACGAAAGGCCGAAGAGGCCCTGCGGCGGGCAGGGCAGCCCGTCCTGGTCGTCATGGACGATCTGGACCGCCTCACCCCCGACGAACTGCTCCTGGTCTTCAAGCTGGTGCGTCTGGTGGGCCATCTACCGAACGTCTACTACCTGATCAGCTTCGACGAGCAGACGCTGCTGGACGTCCTGCAACGCAGCGACCTCGTGGGAAACAGCGAGGCCAGGGCCCGAGAGTTCCTGGAAAAGATCATCCAAGTACGGCTCGACCTTCCCGCGTTCCGCGAACGCGACGCAGCCGCCATGAGCATCCGCGCGCTCAACGCCCTTCTGGACTCCCACGGCCTGTCCATGACGCCAGGCGAGGAACGGCGCTTCTCCGATGCCTACTTCCAGCACCTGCAAGAAAGGCTCCAGACGCCACGGGCAGTCAAACGCTACTTCGGGCAGGCCGACGCCACTCTCAGCTCTCTCGCCGGAAACGTGGACGTGGTCGACTTCCTCATCGTCACCTTCCTGCGCACCAATGAGCCCGGCGTCTACCGGCTCCTGGGACGGCACCGCGCCGAGTTGACCGGCACCAGCATCGACCCAGCACAGCGATACAGCACACAACAGCCCGGCGAACGAGCCGAACGCTGGCGCCACCGCCTGCGCGAAGCCGGCGTGGCCGAAGAGCACATCAAAGGCGTGCTCAACCTGCTGGCCCTGCTGTTCCCAACAGTCCAGAGGGACCTCGGCAACGGTGGCGACACGAAAGCCGCCGCTCAACGCCGCGGGATCGGCAGCGCCGACTACTTCGACCGGTACATGGTCTTCGGCATTCCCGACGACGACCTTCCCGAAGCCGCCTTCGACCAGGCCCTGGCCCAGCTGACCGCCGACGTCCCCGGCGAGGAAGCAGCCGAACTGCTGCTCCGCCTCCGTGACGACACCCACCGCATCACCCGCCGAATCGAGCAACGCCGCAGCACCGGCATCCGCCTCCCCGCCGCCGCGCTGCTCAAGGCCATGGCAGACAGCTACGGGCAGCTGACCGCCGAACCGGAAATGATGGGCCTGGTCAACAGCGGCATGAGCCTGCAGTTCCTGGCCCGGGACCTCCTCACCGACCTCCCACCAGAACAAAGAGCCCCGGTACTGGCCGCCATGGCCGCCACCCCCGACGGAGCGGTCCTGGCCACCCGGACCCTGCACCGCGTCACCAACCCGGACAACAACGACTCCGAGGAAGTACAGACCGCCGAAGAGTGGTCTCTTCAGGCCCGCGACGCCGTAACCGAGCAGATCGCCCAGCATCTCGTGCCCACCACGGGACGACCTGCTGAGGAACTCACCGAGTCCGACACCGACCTGATCTGGATGTGGCGCCACACCCACCCCGAAACCCTGCGCCCCTGGCTACGCCAACGCCTCAACAACGGATGGGAACCCCTCCCCCTCCTGGGCAAACTCCTCCACCCCACGTCACGCCCGCACCGCCTGATCGACGAGAGTGTCCTGGCCGGCCTCGACGCGATGTTCGGGCTCGACGACCTCTACACACGCCTGGCCCCCCTCCTCCAGAACGAGACCAGCAACAACCCCGCCGACGAACACCACGCCAACATCCTGCAAGCACTCCGCGAGCACCGACCCGCCACCGGCCAGACTCCACCCCCAGACTCCGGCACCACGGCATGACCCCGCGCCCGAAGACCTCGTGCGCGTTTCAAGTAGCGACCCAATCCATCTGCATGCCACCCAGACAAACTGCACAACCCCAGGCCAGGAACCTGAAAGACCCCGCCAAGCTACGCCCAGCGGCACCATCAGCACCAAAAACAACCCACTACAACTGAGAAACCCCAGCTCAGAACACGCACACTGCGCACAAAAAACGACCCACGACACGCGCGGCGCGGCTGGAGAAGCTGGGCATGGCCTGGTCGGCGGCCGACGCGCGGTTCCAGGAGAACCTGGCGGCGGCCCGCGTGTACTACCAGGAGCACTGGACGCTGTGTGCTCCCCGGTCGGCGGCCGCGCTCGACAAGCCGGTAGGGCAGTGGTTGAGCAATTTGCGTCGTCCGGGTGCGCTGGCTGAACACCCGGAGTGGGAGGCCGCGTTGGCGGCCGTGGATGAGGACTGGAACCCCGAGTGGCCGGCGGAGTGGCAGCGGCACTACGCGGCGCTGCGCGAGCTGGTGCGTGACGAGGAAGGCCCGGCGGAGGTCCTGCCCGGCTTCACCGTCCACGGCATGGACATCGGCAAGTGGCTGGCCCGGCAGCGCAAACCCGAAGTGTGGGCGGCCCTGGCCGACGGGCAGCGCGAACGCCTGGAGCAGCTCGGCATCGTGCCGCTGGCCCCGGAGCCGGAGGAGCCCGCAAAGCCGTCCACAGCGCCTCTGAGCGCCTTCGAGCGGGGCGTCGCAGCCCTGGCGCAGGACAAGACCCGCACGGGCTCCGTGACCGTCCCACGCGCTCACGTAGAGCGGCTCGAGGACGGGACGGAGGTCAAACTCGGGGTGTTTTTGAGTAACAGCAAGAGCAGGCGCGGGAAGCTCACGGCGGACAGGCTGGCCGCGCTCGCCAGCCTCGGGTTGGAGTGGGCGGCACACGACTGAATGTGATGATCAACCACTGCCTTGCTCGGGTATTGCCAGTGGTGCGCGCCAACCACTCACCCGCTTTTACTGAGATCCGTCAGAGCGGTCGGAGACAAGGTGGATGTTGGTGCCCTTGGCTGGGGTTCCATGATGCCCACCGTTCATGCATCATCAGTGCGGGGATTCGCTCAGCTGAAACCCGCGACAGCAGTGAGTGATCTCCGCAAGGCCCGCCCCACAGGGTGGGAACCGGCGAGGCTGCGGGGAGCAGCCAGGGGTAGCGGTCATTCCCTAACCAGGATGGTCCGTATGTCCAAATACAACGAGTACATAGGCTTTGAACAGCTCAAAGAGGCTGGCTTCGTCGCCCTTCCCGTCACGGCCGAGAGCTCGACCAAGGCGGATGAGCTGCACTTCAAGCGACTCCACATGGAGAGTGAGCTCAGCCTGGCCCAGATGGTCACCGATCTGGAATGTGCCGTGGAGTCGTTGAAGCCGCAGGATGACCTCGATCAGGTGAGCTTCCACCTGCACCGCACGGCCGGAATCATGGAAGGCATGGAGACGAAGCTGAATCTGCTCCGGCCCCCGTACTTCACGCCGGAGCGATTCGAGAAGTTCCGCGATCTTCTGTCTCCGGCATCCGGAGCACAGTCTCCCGGCTTCTCCGAAGTGCGGCGCTTCCTTGGCCTTGAGGATATGGAAAGCCCTGTATTCAAGGAATTCCGGAATGCCGTAGCTCGTTACGAAACGAACATCACTTCTGCTCTTCGCTCCCCCCTCAACCCCCTCCGTCCGGTCGCTCACGCGATGCTGAGGATGGCAACCGCCTACGAGAGTTGGGCCTGGAGTCACTACCAGAACACGCGTCTCGTGGTCGGAGGCACACCGAAAGGCACGGGTGGGACAGCCGGCGCGGCCTATCTGAAAGACCGGGTAGTCGCGCCGTTCCCTGGACTGTGGGAGGCCGTAGGCGTGAGCACTCCACCCCGCGAACCTCGCGAGTGACGGCACACGGGTAGGCCGCGCCCCGGCCTGCCCGCCACGGGCCCCGGGTGCTTCACTCCCCGGGGCCCGTGGCGGGTCCGGAGGTAGGTCAGATCTCCCCGGCCGCCGTGGCGGCAAGCCAGTCGGCGGCTTCGGTGTCGGTCATCAGCGGCACCTGATCGGGGTGGGCGTCGCCGTCCTGGACGACGTGGACGCGGCCCGGGAGCGGGCTGCTCTTGGGGGCGGGGTCGACTATCGGGGCGAGCTGCTGCCACATGCCGGCGCTGACCCGGGCGAGGATGACGGTTGAGAACTGCTCGCGGGCGCCGGGGATGAGGCGACCGCCGACGGTGGCGGGTCCGTCGTAGATGACGTGGATACGGGCCGCGCGCCCCTCGTACAGAGCGGCCTCGAGGGCGGCGATGGCCGGGGACCGCTTCGGGTCGTCCTTCTGCCGGAAGGTGTCCCAGTAGCGGGCGAGGTGCCGCAGGGGGGCGTCGGCCCGGTCGATCACGACCATCAGCCGCGGCACACCGTCGAGGTCGCCGTCGAGGGCGATGCGGCGTTCCAGCTCGGAGCCGAGGCCGACCAGGGCGTCGTGGATGCCGGCGACGTTGCCGCGGTGGGTGACCGCCGGCAGGTCCTTCGCCCACAGGTGGGCGATGCGGGTGTGGTCGAGGACCAGGGCGTGGGCGCCTTGGTTGAGGAACTGGGCGGTGAGGGTGCGCAGGATGGTCGTGCTGCCGCCGCCGGTGCCGCTGCAGACCAGGATGTGCGGGGCGGCGTCGATGTCGACGGCGATGGCCCCGGCCGTCGGTGCTGATGCCAATCAGTGCGGCGGAGTCGGGCAGCGCCTCCAGCTGCTCGCGCAGGCCGGGGATGGTGAGGCGCAGCAGCTTCGGGAGCGCGGTCGTGTTCGTCATCGTGGTGGTGTCCCTCTTCTGTGCTGTGCCTGGCGAACCGGGTGTTCACCAGGGCTGGGGGTGGTGTCGGCCGGACCGGACAGGTCCCGGTCTGCGGTCGCCGGGCAGGGCCGGGACGGTCAGTCGAGGTCAGTGGTCCCGGACGCGACGCGGGGCCGGTTGCGGGCCCACTTCTTGAGGTCGCCGACGCGGTAGAGGGGTTCGGCGCCGCGCTTGCCGACCGGCTTGGGGAAGGTCCGGTCGTTGGCGCGGGCATAGCGCAGGGCGGCGATGGTGATGTCCGGCAGGTGGCGTTCGTGGGCCTCCCGGAGGCCCACCGCCTGGTCGCCATCGACCCGGGCCGGGGCCGGCGGCGACGCCGCCGGGGTGGGGTCGCCCGGGCAGGCGGCCGGAGCCGGGACCGGATCGGGCGCAGCCGTGGTCGCCGTGTCCATCCGGCCTGGGCGTAGCAGTACGAGGCGGAGCTCCGCCGCCCGACTATTGCGCTACGCAAAAGCGAGGCTGAGAAGGCCTGCACCGAAGGCACGTGCGCGTCCGATGCCGGTGAGGATCACGGCATGTAGTGCTTCAGGGTCTGTGATCGTGGCGTCTCCTTCGAACACGGTGATTGCGTGCCGGTGCCTGGTACGGCCGGTGCCGCTCGGGCGGGTGACGTCGTTGGACGTATTGCTGTTCCGGACGATGGTGCGAACGTCCAGGCCGCTGCGGGCAGCGCGGACGTACCACCAGTCATCTGCGGCATTGCCGGACAGGACACGGCGAGCGGGGGGTAGCCGGTCCAGGCCCAATCGCTCCTGGGCCTTCTTCCGGTCCGTGAGGGTGCCGTACTGGACGACTGGGTTGGCGGCGATTCGGTACTGGACCGGCCGCCCGACGGTGAGCCGTTCCAGGAGGGGGCTGAGGTCCTTGGTGACGGTGTGGGCGTAGTTAGGGTCTATCCGGTTGGTGAGCGGTCGGGTGCCGGTCTGCACCAGGACGGTGATTCCGGTGTCGGTCTCCTCCACGCGATAGAGCAGCCGGCCTTGGGCGCGAGGCGTCTCGCCGAGGCCGTCAGGGAGTAGCCGCATCAGGGTGCGGTGCATGGCGTTGGCGTCACTGAGGTCCGTGAGGACGGCCCGGTTGCGGGTGTTGAGGCGGAGCTGGGTCAGCCAGGCTGTGTCAGTGGTGGGTGCCGTGGGAGTGGTCATGCGGTGGCCTCCAGTCCCTGGGCAGTGGCGAGGGCATTGATCCAGTCGGTGCCGAGGCCGGCGCAGAGGTCGGCGGGCAGGGTGAGGGTGGTGACGTACTCGGTGCGGACGTTCCAGCTGCGGTGGTAGTCGTCGAACGACTCCGGGTCGTCCTGCAGGTGGTGCCGTGCCGGGTGCCCGGTGGTGGGTGGCCGATCGTGGGCGACGTCGACGGTGACCGTGTTCGCGTCGGCGGGGCGGCGCCGGTGCAGCGGAAATGACGCCAGCGCGGCAGCGGCGTCGGCCAGGCCGGTGGCGATCAGCAAGGGGCCGGCCGGGGGACACGCCCGGCGCCCCAGGTACAGGGGCCAGCGAGGGGAGTGGAGCGCCGTGGTAAGAGCGTTGATCAGGGTGGGGTTGCCATCGACCGCGATGGTGAATGCGGCGTCGGCCAGGTAGTGGCGCTGCGTGACGACCGTTGCCTTGCCTTCGGCCTTGCGGTCACCGTTGGCGGAGGGCACGGACCGGTCTTTGGGCAGCCCGCCGCCCACGGTGTGGAAGTCCACCGTTCTTACGCCGGAGCGGTCGGTGCGGATCGTGAAGCGCAGGGTGCGCAGGTCGGACAGGTCCGCGTCGCGGTGGCGGCCCTGCGCGGCTGCGAGCATTCCGATCAACGCGGATCGGGTGGGCCGGGCGTGGGTATCGCGGTCGGTGAAGTTGCTGTGCTCTCCGAAGGACTGCAACGGTCCGGAGAGGTGCATCAAGATGCCGGGCAAAAAGGGCTCCTTCGAGGATGGACCCCCACGGGCGTGGGGATGGCCGCATCAAGTGGTCCGGGGTCGCGGGTTGTCAGCGGATCGGCTCCGCGTTGTGGGCCGGGGGTTCCCCTACTGGGGGGTGGTGTGGGCCTTGAACAGGGCGTCGACCGCGCCCTGGGACAGGGCCCTGTAGGAGTCGAGCTGGTGGCCTAGGCCGGTCAGCTGCTCGTCGTCGGCGATCGATGCGTGGCCGGAGAACGCGACGTTGTCGGCGCCCATCAGGCGGTTGATCGCCGTCGCGTACCGGTCGAGTGCGATCCGGGACGGGCGGGCCCAGCCGCCGCCCTGCTCGGCTGCCACCGGCTTCTCGAACGCTCCGGCGTAGTTGATCGGCTGGTCGGTGCGCACCGCCATGTGGACCAGGTCGGGGACGGTGTGCGGGGCGGTGACGTTCTTCTTGGCCTGGGGCAGGACGCGGATGAAGCCGGCCACGAACGCGTCGACGAGCGTACGGGCGGTGTCGGTGTCACCGTCGAGGCCGTCTTCGGCAAGCAGCTCGGGCAGGTCCAGGACGGCGTAGCGGTAGAACACTCCCGACATGAACTCGTGGTGGTTCATGTGTCCGCTGCCGGTCTCCTCGCTGTCGTGGGTGACATCGTCGACCGCCACGAAGAAGTCGGGCTGCCTGCGGGCGGTGTGCGTGGTGAAGCCGTGGGCCATCTGGCGGCTCGCGTCGACTCCGGCGCCGGGCAGTTCGGACAGCATCCGCCCGAACAGGGCGATCGATCCGTTGCGGCGACCGATCAGCTCCCGCACGCCAGCACCGAGGGTGCTGATCAGCTTTTTGTCGGTCTTGCCCTTGGCCACGGTCTCTTCGATGGCGTCCTGGTGCTCGATGCACAGGTCCGCGATCTGCGCGGCCGTCGCCGACGGCACGAACAGCAGGCTCTTCGTGCCGTTCTTGTCGAGCTTGAAGCCGGTCGCGTCCAGCACCAGCTGACCGGCGGCCGCGGCGAGCTCCTCGCTCCAGCCGCGCTCGCGCAGCTGCCCGGTGACCTGCTGGCCGATCCGCCGGGTGCGGACCGCGTGGATGCCGGTGGTGTCCTCGACGTAATCGCGCAGCGGCCGCCCGAGGGCCTGCGACGACAGTCTGATCCTGGTGGAGCCCCCGAAGGTCAGCGTTTTCGGTGCGCCGAGGTCGTCGCGGTTCAGGTTGGCGTACGGGATGGTCTGCACCGCGTGCAGGCACAGGAAAACCATGATCAGTTCTCGCTCTCGTTCTTGTCGCCGGTACCCGGTGTGCTGCCGGCGGTGAGGGCCTTGTAGTAGGAGCTGGACCAACGCAGCACCGTCGCGTCGCGCTGGCTGTCGCGCTCCCAGTCGGTCAGGTCGTGCAGCAGCACCGCCCAGTCCGGCCGACGGCCGCTCGTGCAGGCCAGCCGCATCACGCCGGGCAGTGTCGCGTGCAGCCCAGGCAGGTCCTCTCGCATCAGCGCGTGCAGGCGTGGCGCGCGAGGGCCTTCGGGGTTGTCGCTGCCGGTGGCGGCGTCGGCGTCCAGCCGCCCCAAAACTGCGCCGATACAGCCGGTTCGCAGCCGTTCCTGCCGTGTCCTGGGCCGCCCGGTGTCGTCGCCGTCCATCGTCTGGTCGTCGGTGTCCGCAGGATGTGGCCGGTCCTTCGCGGGGCGGGCTCTCGGCTCGTACTGGGCCACCAGGGCTGCCACCGTGTAGTGCGCCCACTCCAGATCCGGCGCCGGATCATCCGGCAGCCGGGCCGCCACATACCGGTGCGCGCGTACCGCCTCCACCGGAGTACGGCCCAGCGCCGACCGCAGCGCCTGCCCCGCCCCGGCGTCGCGGCGGCATGCTGCGGTAATCCGTTCCACGAACCGGTCCGCAGCAGCCAGCCGCCGCCCGCTGAACGTCGTATCCACCGGCGTACTCATGCTGCCTTCCCATCTGTCGCGGCCGTCGTCGCGACCGTGTCCTTCCTCGGCAGGGTGGAGGCGACCTTGCCCCGGTGACGGACCACGGCCCGCACCGTCCGCGGCTCGTGGCCGTCGGTGATCTCCCCGGTCAGCCGGTCGTAGACGCCGACCGCCAGCTGCCCGAACACTGCCACTGCCTTGTCCCAGGCCCGCTGCTCCAGCAGCAGCCAGAACGCCGACTCAGCCGCCGGCCAGTACGCGGCCAGCGCCCGCTCGCCCAGCGGCGACCGGTCCGCACGCTCCCCGCCGGCCGGAACCGCGGTCTCCTGCCACACCGAATCGACCGCCCACACCAGCCGGTCCGCACACAGCTCCGCACGCTCCCGCACCGCCGCGAGCCTGCCGGCGTTCGCTGTCTCCTCGTCACGGATCAGCCGCAGTACCGCAGGCGTCACCGCTCGGTACCAGCCCCGTTCACCACCGGCCCGCTCGCGGTCCTGCTCGAACCCGTACGCGGTCACCCCCACGTGATCCAGCACCGCTACGGGAGCGTCGTGAATCGCGTCCATGATCAGCGGCCTGCGCCTGGTGCTGCCCGGCGGCCGGTGCAGCAGCAGCCCGTCCAGGTCACGGAACACCGCCCGGCCGACTTTGGCCCGCTGCGGATACTGCTGGCCTTTGGACCCTTCCAGCCAGTTCAGGTACGGGTCCATCACCGGCGGCAGCGCGGCCGGCCACGCCCACGCCACATACACGTCCTGGGCCGCCTGCCGGTCCTCGGACGGCACCAGCAGCAGCGCATGCTGGGCGCGGCTGGTCAGCAGCGATACCGGCCCCGCCACTCCCGGCGGATGCCCGTCCGGGTCCGGCAGCTCATCCGCCTCCCACGGGGCGAGATCGCGGCCCACATCGGTCAGTTCGGTGTCGGGGATCCCCAGGATGATCGTCTCGTACAGGGTCCGGCCCGTCGGGTGATACGACACCAGCCCCCGCAGCGGCCCGACCGCCGCATGCCGCGCACTGTGCCCCGCTGTCGTCCGCGCCGGCCCCTGCGGGCCGCCCTGCCCCCACCACAGCCACGTCAGCAGATGCAGCACAGCGTCGGCCGCAGGCACCGGAACCGGCGCCCCGTCATGGAACGCACCGAACCACGCGGACGAAGACGCCGACGCCCTGCTGACCACCAGCTTGCCGATACCACTCGTCCGCCGGTCGACCTGCCCCGCCCGCCGCCCCGACTTCACCACGGCGTCCATCTGCGACGGCAGCCGCGGCTCCTGCATCCACGGCCGCACCGGATCGAACAAGGCGAACCGGCCCGCGTACCGGGCGAAGTACCCCTCCACCAGGCCCGGATCGAACCGGCCCTGCTCCAGCAGTTCGTACCGGTCCGGGCCGCTCATCTCCTCCAGCCCGGACACCCGCAGCCCCAACGCATACAGGAGGCGCAGCAGCGCGCACTCCGCCGGCGGCCAACCCACCGCCAGCGAGGCGATCCGGTGCGCATCAGCCAGAAGACCCCGCAACCCGTACACGGCGCGCGACCCGTCGACCATGGTCACCGGAACCCACGGATCGACCCCAACGTCCAGGCCATAGCACGGCGTTGGTGGCTCATCATGTGTCGTTGTCATCGAATCGCACGCTACAACCCCCCACTGACAACGCCTCCGAACAGGCAGGAAAGGCCCCGCTGCAGGCCCCACCGACGTGCGGAGCGGAGAGCCTCACCAGACGCAGTACGGGGAAGACACATCACCCATCCCGGCCCGGGAACAGCTCGGCAATCACGTACGGAGGACCACCGAAGGTACGGAGCACCCCCCACTCGTGGAGAAGATGTCGGCCCCGGGCAAGGGATCCTGAAACACGGCGAACCACCCCCCACGCCCGTGGGGAGGACATAGATCCCGTCGTCGGCGCCATGAAGCACTTCGAACCACCCCCACGCTCGTGGGGAAGACCTCCAGGCCGACGACGCGGGGACCGTGTTCAGCGAACCACCCCCACGCTCGTGGGGAAGACGC
>NZ_WWKH01000200.1:0-13037 GCF_009865595.1 Streptomyces sp. SID1328
CCGTGCAGCGCCGGGCCGGCCTGCGCCCCGGCCGGGCGGGCACACGCCCGGAACCCGCCCCCGCCGACACCCGCCCCACCCTGCCGCCCGCGGCGGCCCACCGCCTCACCCTCCTCCTGGCCGACCGCCCCGGCGGAGGCGGCGGCCGCCGCGGCAGCACCCCCGACCTCACCGAACTCCTCCCCCAATGGCTCGCCGTGGCCAACGCACACGGTTACGCGGCACCCCCGCAGACGGTGCCCGCCCTGCTGGACGCGGCCCGCGCCCGTACCGATCTCCGCCCCGCCGCGCTGGAGTTCGCGGGCGCGCGGGCCCTGTGGCTGGCCCGGCTGAACCCGGACTGGCGGTTCGCCCAGCGCTCGGCCTCCGGGAACGCCTCGGCGCTGCCCGGCCCGGAGGACGAGGAAGGTGTACGACGGCTGTGGCAGGAGGGCCTGTTCGCGGAACGCGTCGCCCTGCTGACCGCGCTGCGCGCCCGGACCCCTGCGGACGCACGGGAGTTGCTGGCGGAGACCTGGGCGCAGGAGCGGGCCGAGGACCGGCTGATGTTCCTGGACTCGCTGCGCGCCGGCCTGTCGGCCGACGACGAACCCTTCCTGGAGCAGGCGCTCGGCGACCGCAGCCGCAACGTCCGGGCGACGGCGGCCGAGCTGCTGTCCACCCTGCCCGGCTCGGCGCTCGCCGCGCGGATGGCGCAGCGGGCGGCAACCTGCGTCGCCGTGGACCACACCGGCAGCACGGCCGCGATCGTCGTGGAGGCGCCGGCCGCCTGCGACCCGGAGATGGAGCGCGACGGCGTGACCGCCAGACCGCCGGCGGGCCGGGGCGAACGGTCGTGGTGGCTGGGCCAGTTGGTCGAGTCGGCACCGCTGGACACCTGGCCGGACCGGCTGGGCGGCCGTACCCCGGAGCAGATCGTCGCGCTGCCCGTGACGGACGACTGGCAGGGCGAACTGCACGCCGCCTGGTGCCGGGCGGCCGTACGGCAGCGGGACGCGCGGTGGGCGCGGGCGCTGCTGGGTTCGCCGTCGGCGCCGGAGGCGGGCGGGCCGGGCGCGGTGTCGCTGGCGGACCGGGCGAAGCTGCTGGCCGCGCTGGAGGCGGACGAACGGGCCGCGTGGGTGGCCGGGTTCATAGCCGGACACGGCCTGTCCGAGGCGTTCCAGTTGCTCGGGGTGTGCGCGGTGCCCTGGACGGCGCCGCTGGGCCGCGCGGTCGTGGACGCCCTCGACATCGCACGGGAGGGGGGCAGTTACCCGTGGAGCTTCAGCGGGGTGATGGGCCTGGCCGAGCGCTGCCTCGACCCGGCCGAGACGGCCCGGGTGGACAGCCTGCTGGCCGTGCCGGACGAGCGGGAGGACGCCTCCCCCGGCGCCGGGGGCTACTGGGCGGAGGCGTTCCAGCGGCTGGCGACCACCCTGCGGCTGCGCGCGGCGATGGTGCGCGAGCTGGCCCCGGACGGCCCGGCCTGAGAGGACTCAGGAGGAGGAGGCGGGCTGGCGCACGTTCTCCCGCACCCACTCCACGATGGTCGTGGTGGTGGCACCCGGCGTGAAGATCTGGGCGACACCCTTCTCGCGCAGCGGCGGGATGTCCTCCTCCGGGATGATGCCGCCGCCGAAGACGAGGATGTCGGCGGCGTCGCGCTCCTTGAGGAGGTCGATGACGGCCGCGAAGAGCGTGTTGTGGGCGCCCGAGAGGATGGACAGGCCGATCGCGTCGGCGTCCTCCTGGATCGCCGTGGCGACGATCTGCTCGGGCGTCTGGTGCAGGCCGGTGTAGATGACCTCCATGCCCGCGTCCCGCAGCGCGCGGGCGATGACCTTGGCCCCGCGATCGTGGCCGTCGAGCCCCGGCTTCGCCACCACCACGCGGATCGGACCGGCTGCCACACCCATCACTGCCTCCATCAAGGGACCACCGTAAAAGGACCGCGGAAGCGTCCGCTTCCGTCCCGTACCGACAAGTACCGCACACCTGGCACGTTCCGCCACCTGTCGAAAGTGAACGAACGTTATCCCCAGCATCCCGCAGCGGACTGTTTCACGGCACCCGGCGAGGGGGAAATCACATGGTGGGACATGAGGGCACGCGGGGGACAGAGCCGCCCCCCGCGTGCCGACAGGAGGTCGGCCAATGAAGGTCACCGGGGTACTGCCACTCTTCCTCCCGATCTGCCGACGTCTGTGGCCCGGCAGACTGGCCTCCGTGTCCGTGACGCTGGTGAAGGCCACCGCCCTGGAGGCCGCGATCCTGGCCGGTCACGTGCTGCTGTACCCGACCGGCCTCACCCAGGAGCGCCGTCAGGCCGTCCTTCCCGCGCCGGCGGGCACGGCGAGACTTCCTGTGCCGACCGGTCCGCCGGTCGTGCTGGTGCACGGCTTCATCGACAACCGCTCGGTGTTCGTCCTGCTCCGCCGCAGCCTCGCCCAGCACGGCAGGCAGCGGGTGGAATCACTGAACTACTCCCCCCTGACCTGCGACATCCGCACCGCGGCCGAGCTGCTGGGCCGGCATGTGGAGGAGATCTGCGAGCGCACCGGCAGCGCCCACGTGGACATCGTGGGCCACAGCCTGGGGGGCCTGATCGCCCGGTACTACGCGCAGTGCCTCGGCGGTGACGTCCGGGTGCGCACCGTGGTCACCCTGGGCACCCCGCACTCCGGGACCCGCGCGATACCGCTGGCCAACGCGCACCCGATCGTCCGGCAGATGCGGCCCGACTCGCCGTTGATCCAGGAGCTGGCCCGTCCGGCACCGGGCTGCCGCACCCGCTTCGTCAGTTTCTGGAGCGACCTGGACTCCGTGATGGCCCCTCTGGAGGCGGCCTGCGTCGACCACCCCGACCTGGAGGCCCACAACATCCGCGTCACCGGCATCGGCCACCTCGCGCTCCCGGTCCACCCCACGGTCGCCGCCGGCATCCGCGAAGCCCTCGACTCCGAGTCCGCCATGCGCCGCCAGGAGGGTGGCGGCCTCACGGTCGCCTGAGAAACCCGGTCCACAACAGGTCGCCCGCCCTCGTTAGGTTCGAACCCGTGAAGACCTGGGAGCGGACCGCCGTCGAGGCACGCCTGCGGGCGGCCTCGGCGCTCGACGGGGCCATGGAGCGTTTCGGGGCGGATACCCACCGTTACCGATTGCGCCCCCCGCTCCCGGAGCCGGAGATCCGCGCCTTCGAGACCATCCACGGCATCGGCCTGCCCCCGCAGTACCGCTCCTTCGTCGCCGAGGTGGGCGACGGCCCCGCCGGCCCTGCCCATGGCCTGCTGCCGCTGATCACCCCGCGCCCCGAGGCCGACGGCGACTGGGCGGTGGACGACGAATGGGCGCGGGACCGGCTCCCCGGCCGCCTGGCCTCCCCGTTCCCCCTGACAGAACCCGCGCCCGGCCGCCTCGGCGCAGCCGCCGACACGCTGGCCCGAGGCACCCTCGCGCTGGCCGACGAGGGCTGCGGGATGTACGTCCGCCTCGTCCTGAACGGACCGCACGCCGGAGAGATCTGGCTGCTGGACCCCGACTGGGGTGGCTTCACTCCATTGGAGCGCGACTTCCACAGCTGGTACACGAAATGGCTGACCGCTCTGTCACAGCCTTCTCAGGGATGACACAGGGTCACAGATCCTCGAACACTCTTCGAACACAGAGCCAAACTCGCGTTCAGCGAACCCCGAAACACGGCCGAATGCCCGTTTCCCGTCCACATGAAACCAGCGGAAGATTGTCGCGCCCGCATACCGCCGGGTACAGTCGCCGCACTGCTCTGGCAGCCCCTGTTGTCGAGGCGAAAGAGAAGTTGGTGAACGACCGTCACCCGTCGGGGACCATGACCCCGGCTCCGGCTTCCGACGCCTCCACCGCGCACTACGCGCCGTACGGGGCACCGGAAGTCCCGTACGACGACCTCACCACGTACGGCGGTTACGACACCACCGGTTTTCCGGTGGCCGAGGCGGCCCACGCCGCCGACCCGCACCTCGGCGGATACCAGAACGTCCAGCACGCCACGGGCGCGTACGACACGACGCACTGGCAGACCGGCGACGGCGGCCACCTCGCCCACGACCCCTACGCGGCCCAGCACCACACCGCGTACGACACGGGTGCCTACGACACCACCGCCTGGACCGTCCCCGCGCAGGGCACCCCGGAGGACACCGGCGCCTGGGGGCAGTACGGCCAGCAGCCCGCCCCGGACCCCGCGCAGCAGTGGGACTGGGGCACGCAGACCTTCGACACCGGCGCCTACGACGCCACCCAGTGGAACACCGACGGCACGCCCGAGCACCAGCAGGCCGAGGAGCCGTTCGACCAGCAGGCGACGGCCACCTTCGACCAGGTGACCCACGACCCGTACGGGGACGACACCGCCTACGCCGAGTACACGGACCACCCGCACAACGAACACCCGGACGTCGAAGACGAGTTGACCGGCACCGGTGAACTCCCCGCCCTCCTGGACGACCAGGAGGAGGTCACCCCGGCCCCCCGCGCGGGTTCACGTGCGGCGGCCCGCTCCCGGCGCCGCCCGCCCGCCAAGCGCTCCGCCCTGCTGACCGTCGCCGTGCCGTCGGCCTGTGTGATGGGCGTGGCCGGTATCGCCGCCGCCTCGGTCGGCGACCTGACCGGTGGGACGCAGGAGGCCGCCGCCTCCGCCGCCGACACGCACACCGTGAAGCCGTCCGTCGCCAACAGCAAGCTCGACACCCAGTTGCGGACCCTGTCCGCCGGGGCCGACGACTTCACCGACCGGGTGAGCCGGACGCAGGAGCGCATCGACCTCAGGGCGCAGCAGGCACTCGAGAAGAAGAAGGCCGCCGCCGAGGCCGCGCTCAAGGAGAGACTCCGCCCCAAGTTCATGCTCCCGGTGCTCCAGAAGGGCCTCAGCGCCCAGTTCGGGCAGGCGGGCGTCAACTGGATGTCCGTCCACACCGGCATCGACTTCCCCGTGTCGTACGGCACCACCGTGATGGCCGCGACCGACGGTGTCGTCACCACCAAGTGGAACAGCGCCTACGGCAACATGCTGGTCCTCACGGCGAAGGACGGCACGGAGACCTGGTACTGCCACCTCTCCAGTTACCGCGTACCCTCCGGAACCTCGGTCAAGGCCGGCGAACCGATCGCCTACTCCGGCAACTCCGGCAACTCCACCGGCCCCCACCTCCACTTCGAGGTCCGTCCGGCGGGCGGCGCGGCCATCGACCCCCTCCCCTGGCTCCGCAGCCACGGCCTGGACCCGACCTGATCCGCCGCCCAGACATGACCGAGCCCCGCCATTCCGGCGGGGCTCGCCTCGTCCGAAGCCGCGTCTAGAGCTTCTCCACCGGCGCGTACCGCAGCAGCAGCCGCTTGGCGTTGCCGCCGCCGAAGTCGATCGTGGCCTGGGCCTTGTCGCCCTCGCCGGCCACCGCGACCACCGTGCCGAGGCCGAACTGGTCGTGGGTGACGCGGTCGCCGATCGCCAGCGACACCACCGGCTTCTCACCGGCCCGGCGGGTGGCGAACCCGGAGGCACCGGCCGCCGAGGAGCGGGACCGGGACGAGGAGAGGGTGGACGCGACCGAGGAGGCGGCCTTGCCGAAGGACGGCGCGGCCGAGGCACCGGTCCGCTTCCACTCCAGATGCGTGGCCGGGATCTCCTCCAGGAACCGGGAAGGCGGGTTGTAGGACGGCTGCCCCCAGGCGCTGCGCAGCGCGGCGCGGGTGAGGTACAGCCGCTCCCGCGCGCGCGTGATGCCGACGTAGGCCAGGCGCCGCTCCTCCTCCAGCTCCTTGGTCTGGTTGAGGGCGCGCATGTGCGGGAAGACGCCGTCCTCCATGCCGGTGAGGAAGACGACCGGGAACTCCAGACCCTTGGCGGTGTGCAGGGTCATCAGGGTGATGACGCCGTCGCCGTCCTCCTCGTCCGGGATCTGGTCCGAGTCCGCGACGAGCGCGACCCGCTCCAGGAAGTCGGCCAGCGTGCCCTGCTCGCCGTCCTCCCGCTCCTGCTCGAACTCCAGCGCCACGGCCGCGAGTTCCTGGAGGTTCTCGATCCGGGTCTCGTCCTGCGGGTCGGTGGACGCCTGAAGCTCGGCGAGATAGCCGGTGCGCTCCAGGACCGCCTCCAGCACGGTGGCCGGTCCGGCGCCGGACTCGACGACGGTGCGCAGGTCGTCCATGAGCGCGTTGAACCGCCGCACCGCGTTGGTGGAGCGCGCGGCCATGCCGTACGCCTCGTCCACCCGCTTCAGCGCCTGCGGGAAACTGATCTTCTCGCGCTGGGCGAGGGCGTCGATCATCGCCTCGGCGCGCTCCCCGATGCCGCGCTTGGGCACGTTGAGGATGCGGCGCATCGGCACCGAGTCCTCGGGGTTGGCGAGGACGCGCAGGTAGGCCAGGACGTCCCGGACCTCCTTGCGCTCGTAGAAGCGCACTCCGCCGACGACCTTGTACGGCAGGCCGACGCGGATGAAGATCTCCTCGAACACACGGGACTGGGCGTTGGTGCGGTAGAACACCGCCACGTCCCCGGCCTTGGCCTCGCCCGCGTCGGTGAGGCGGTCTATCTCGTCGGCGACGAACTGGGCCTCGTCGTGCTCGGTGTCCGCGACATAGCCGGTGATGCCCGCGCCCTGGCCGGCGTTGGTCCACAGGTTCTTGGGGCGGCGGGACTCGTTGCGCTCGATGACCGCGTTGGCGGCGGACAGGATGGTCTGCGTGGAGCGGTAGTTCTGCTCCAGCAGGATCGTCGTCGCGTCCGGGTAGTCCTCCTCGAACTGGAGGATGTTGCGGATGGTCGCGCCCCGGAAGGCGTAGATCGACTGGTCCGCGTCACCCACGACGCACAGCTCGGCGGGCGGGACGTCGTACTCGTTGGGCGGTACGTCCTCGTCGTGCGCGCTCGTGCCGACCAGCTCCCGGACCAGCGCGTACTGCGCGTGGTTGGTGTCCTGGTACTCGTCGACCATGACGTGCCGGAAGCGGCGGTGGTAGTGCTCGGCCACGTCCGGGAAGGCGCGCAGCAGGTTGACGGTGGTCATGATCAGGTCGTCGAAGTCGAGGGCGTTGGCCTCGCGCAGCCGCGACTGGTAGAGCGCGTACGCCTGGGCGAGGGTCTTCTCGAAGCCGTCGGTGGCCTGGGCGGCGAAGTCCTCCTCGTCGATCAGCTCGTTCTTGAGGTTGCTGATCTTGGCGCTGAAGGACTTGGGCGGGTAGCGCTTGGGGTCGAGGTCCAGGTCGCGGCAGACCAGGGCCATCAGGCGCTTGCTGTCGGCCGCGTCGTAGATCGAGAACGACGAGGTGAAGCCCAGCCTCTTCGACTCCCGGCGCAGGATGCGGACGCAGGCGCTGTGGAAGGTCATGACCCACATCGCCCCGGCACGCGGGCCGACGAGCTGCTCGACGCGCTCCTTCATCTCGCCCGCGGCCTTGTTGGTGAAGGTGATCGCGAGGATCTGGCCCGGGTGCACATGGCGCTCGGCGAGGAGGTGGGCGATGCGGTGGGTGAGCACCCGCGTCTTGCCGGAACCGGCGCCCGCGACGATGAGCAGCGGGGAGCCCGCGTGGACGACGGCCGCGCGCTGGTTCTCGTTCAGCCCCTCCAGCAGGGCCGCCGCGTCGACCGGCGGGCGCGGGGCGCCGTCGCGGTAGTGCGTGTCCCGGTCCGGGGGCACGTCGAACTTCCCCCCGAACAGGTCGTCCGGGACCGGCTCCGGAGCGTGCTCGTCCTCGGGCGGCGCGGACTCCTCCTCGGGTCCCCGCGGGGGCTGGAGGCTGGCCAGGAAGTTGTCGTCAAAGAGGCTGCTCATCGCTCTACGAGTCTAGGGCGCCGCACCGACAACCGGTCCCGGTCCGGGGAACATGGCCGGATTCCCGGCGGAACGATCTTCAGTTCCGGGCGGGGTGGGCTCCCGTTCCGGGCGGAACGATCTCCCGTTCCCGGCCGGACGATCTCCCGTTCCGGGCGGGACAGTCTCCGTGCGGCCCGGTCCTCTTTTCGAGCCCCACGCGCGCGTGCCCTCCCTGCCGGGGACGCGCCGCTCCCTAGCATCAGGGACATGTCGGGCACCTCGGGCTTGCGAACGTGGGTGGCGGAGCGTCCTCCGGCGGCGGGCACCGCCGTCATGGCGACCGCCATCGTCTCCATCGGCCTGCGTCTGGCGGACGTCGAGGTTGTGTCCCGGATCTTCCTGGTACTGGCCTGCCTCGCCTGGCTGACCCTCGCCGTCACCTTCGCCCTCCGGCTGGCGGGACACCCGGAACGCTGGGCGGAGGAGGCCCGCGACCCGGCCGCGCTCACGGCGGTGGCGGCCACGGCGGTACTCGGCACCCGGATCTCCCTGCTCGGCGTCCAGCCCCTGGCCGGGGCGCTGCTGGCGCTGGCCGCGCTGTTCTGGCCGGTGCTGCTGGTCTCCGTGCTGCGGCACTGGGGGCGGCGCATGCCGGGCACGGTGTTCATGTGTTGCGTGGCCACACAGGCGCTCGCCGTTCTGGCGGCCACCCTGGCCGGGGCCGAGACGACGGCCTGGCTCGGGCACGCCGCGCTGGTGCTGTTCTGGCTGGGCCTGCTGCTCTACGCCCTCACCCTGCCCCGCTTCGACTCCCGCCAGGTCCTGCACGGGCCGGGCGACCACTGGATCGCAGGCGGCGCGCTGTCCATCTCGGCGCTGGCCGGGGCCCGGCTGATCTCCGCCGACAGCACGCGGCTGTACCTGTGGAACCAGGACGACAGCGAGGTCCTGCACCAGGTCACCGCGATCCTCCTGGTACTGGACCTCGTCTGCTACGCCGTGCTGGTGCTGGCCGAGCTGGCGCGCCCCCGGCCGCGCTACGTCCTGCTGCGCTGGGCCACCGTGTTCTCGATGGGGATGACGGCTGCGGCGACCCTCGCGGTCTCGGCCGCCCTGGACGTGTCCTGGCTGAGCGGGCCGGGGAAGGTGCTGGTCTGGGTGGCGGTCGCGGTGTGGCTGGCGGCCGCCCTGGGCGCGATGCTCGCGGTGCGCGCCGGGGGCCACGGCCCCTGGGGGGCGGGAGCGCCGGGTGTCACGTCCACAGCACGGCGATGAAGATGTTCGCCGTGGTCAGGGCACCGACCAGCCCGAACATCCCCTTGTCGACCGTCTCCTCGTCACGCTTCACATAGACCAGGCCGAGGATCACGATCAGCAGTGCCAGCTTGATGCCGATCTTGATGTTGTTGACGTGGTGGCCGTCCGCCTCGTTGAGGCCGACCAGCACCACGCCGGTGACCAGCATGGTGATCGCACCGTGCAGCATGGCGGGCACGAAGCGGGCCGTACCCCGGCCCATCGCCTTCATCTGGGTGAGGAAACCGCCGAGCAGCGCGGCGATGCCGATGATGTGCAGGGCGACGAAGACATGGATGAGTACGGTCATGGGAACCGAGCCTAGTTGCCGACATCCCGTCGGCACCGTACCGGGGCCCGCGTCCGGCTCATGGCTCCGGCCGGTCCCACCCGCGCGCGGGCTCGCCGGTCATAGCACCCCCTGCCTCCCTCGGGTCCCGTCTTCCCCTCTTTGATCACCAGGCTTCGGATGGGCGCCTCCGCCACCCTGGCAGTCCGGTCGAAGCCGGTCACTTTCCGGTCCGTCGAGGACAGTTCCGTATACGCGTTACCAAGCTGTCACCAAGCGGCCTAGCCTCCTCCCCCAGGTGACCGGCTCCTCACAGCCGCCCGGACCAGGGGCGGCAGCCGGACATCCACGCCGAGGACCGTCCGTCGGCCGCCGTCTCCCCTGTGCGGACGGCCGCCGGACACCGGCCCCCCAGGGGACCGCGGTTCTCGGCCGCACGAGTCCCATGGAAGGACGTGACGGTCCAGGTGGCAGCGCACCGAAAGCTCCGAGCGCGCTCACTCAGCGGCAACACGGCCCGCACGGCCGCCACTCTCGCCCTGGCGGGAGCGGCCACCGCGACGGCCTTCGACGGAACGGGACACGCCGAGCCGCAACTCACCACCGCCCAGGTCAAGAGCCGGGTGGACCGCCTGTACCGGGAGGCGGAGACCGCCAGCGAGAAGTACAACGGCGCCCACGAGAAGGCGAGCGCCGCTCAGCACCGGCTCAACACCCTGCGCGACGAGGCCGCCCGCCGGCAGGACAGACTCAACACCGCCCGCGGCGCCCTGGGCGCCTTCGCCGCCGCGCAGTACCGCGACGGCGCGATCGCCCCGAGCTGGCAGCTCGCCCTCTCCAGCAGCCCCGACCGCTACCTCGACGACGCCGCCTTCGCCGAACGCGCCGGACACCGCCAGGCCCAGCAGGTGAGCCGGGTGCGCGCCCAGCTCCGGGAGATCGAGCGGCTGCGCGGCGCGGCCCGCGTCGAGGCGAAGTCGGTACGGTCCCGGCAGGCGGAGCTGAAGCGGCAGAAGGACACCGTCACCGCCAAGCTGAAGCAGGCCCGGCAGCTGCTCGCCCGGCTCACCCCGCCCGAGCGGGCGAAGGCCACCACCAGCGCTCCGGCGGTTCGGGCGGGCGCCGGGGGCCGCTCCGGCCCGACTCGGGCAGCCTTCGGCAAGACATCCCTGTCCCCCGGCCGCCCGACCGCGCGGATTCCCGCGCCCACCTCCCGCGCGTCGGCTGCCGTCGCCTACGCCTACCGGAAGCTCGGCAGCCCGTACGTGTGGGGTGCGACCGGCCCCAGCGCCTTCGACTGCTCGGGGCTGATCCAGGCCGCCTACCGCTCCGCGGGCATCTCCCTGCCCCGCACCACCTACGCCCAGATCAACGCGGGCCGACGCGTCTCCCGCTCCCAGCTCCAGCCCGGTGACCTGGTGTTCTTCTACTCCGGCATCAGCCACGTGGGCATCTACGTGGGCGACGGGCGCATGATCCACGCGCCCAACCCCTCGGCGCCGGTCCGGGTGGCGCCGGTCGACCAGATGCCGTTCGCGGGGGCCACCCGGGTGGCCTAGGGCTTCCGTCGGGGTACGCCGGGTTTCCGGGGCGGCGGAGTCAGGACGCGGCTTCGGGTCAGACCAGTCGGCGGGCCGTGGCCCAGCGGGTCAGCTCGTGCCGGTTGGAGAGCTGGAGCTTGCGCAGCACCGCGGAGACATGGGACTCGACCGTCTTCACCGAGATGAAGAGCTGCTTGCCGATCTCCTTGTAGGCATAGCCGCGCGCGATCAGCCGCAGCACCTCGCGCTCGCGCTGGGTGAGACGGTCGAGGTCCTCGTCGACCGGCGGGGCGTCGGTGGAGGCGAAGGCGTCCAGCACGAACCCGGCCAGCCGGGGCGAGAAGACCGCGTCGCCCTCCTGGACCCGGAAGATCGAGTCGATCAGGTCGGACCCGGTGATGGTCTTGGTGACATAGCCGCGCGCCCCGCCCCGGATCACCCCGATCACGTCCTCCGCCGCGTCCGACACGGAGAGCGCGAGGAAGCGCACCGGCTGCTCGGGGTCCGCCATCAGGGCCGCGCTGCGCCGGAGCACTTCGACCCCACCGCCGCCGGGCAGATGGACATCGAGCAGGACCACCTCGGGCCGGGTCCTGGTGATGACCGCGACCGCCTGGTCGACGTCCGGCGCCTCACCGACCACCTCGACCCCGGTCCGCGCGGTCTGCCCGATCTCCGCCTGCACGCCGGTACGGAACATGCGGTGGTCGTCCACGAGCACCACGCGCACGTGGCGACCGACCGTGCCCTCGGTGCCCTCCGCCGTCGTCGCGGTGTCGCGTCCGGGTTCGGCCACCTCCGCCTCCCCCGCCGTGCCGTTCGCCTCGGTCGCGTCACTCATGCCGTCTTCTCCGCCCTCTCCATCTCCAACTCGACTTCTGTGCCGCCGTCCGGCACCGACCGCAGCCGGGCCGTACCGCCGTTGCGCTCCATGCGCCCGATGATCGACTCCCTGACCCCCATGCGGTCGGCGGGTATGGAGTCGAGGTCGAAGCCCGGACCCCGGTCGCGGACGGACACGAAGACCGTACGGCCCTCGACCTCCGCGTAGACCTGCACGGCACCACCCTCGCCACCGTACTTGGCGGCGTTGACCATCGCTTCGCGCGCGGCCTGCATCTGCGCGGTCGTCCGGTCGTCCAGCGGGCAGTCGCCGACCACCACGACCTCTATGGGCACGCCGTGCTTGTCCTCGACCTCGGCCGCGTTGCGCCGCACCGCCTCCGCGACCGTGTCCGGCTCGTCGGCCTCGTCCTTGCCGGTGCCCTCCGGCTTGTACAGCCAGGTGCGCAGGTCCCGCTCCTGCGCGCGGGCCAGGCGGCGCACCTCCCCGGCGTTGTCCGCGTTGCGCTGTATCAGGGTGAGGGTGTGCAGCACCGAGTCGTGGACGTGCGCGGCGACCTCGGCCCGCTCCTGGGCACGGATGCGCATCAGCCGTTCCTCGGACAGGTCCTGCGTCACGCGGACGAGATAGGGGCCGGCGAGCAGGGTGATGCCGACCAGCACGGCGATTGCCGCCTCCAGCACCGCGCCCAGGTGGGCGGCGGACACCTGCATCAGGAAGATCGCGGAGACCCCGGCGGTGACCAGCAGCACGCCCACGGCCGCCCGGAGCAGGGTGAGCGTGCGCCGACGGCCGCCGACCTCGACCCAGCGGGCCCGGCGGGCGTTGTCCGCCTGCCGCCACACCAGGGCGACACCGGCCGCGACCAGCACGACCGGTACCAGGTACGCCTTGGCGGTGTTGGTCAGATTGACGCTGCCCAGGAAGACGATGGACACGATGACCATGAGGAGCAGCGCGACCATCTGCCCCTTGTCCGGCTTGCGGGCGACGAGTCTGCGGCGCCCCTCCGGTGAGGTCTCGGTCCCGACCAGCGAGGCCGGTTTGTGGTCGCCCACCCCGCCGACGCCGAGCGGGACGAAGAACCAGAACGCGGCGTACAGCAGCGCACCGAGTCCGTTCGCCATGAGCAGGCCGACGAAGGCCAGCCGCACCCACACCACGGGCAGCCCGAGATGCCCGGCGAGCCCCCGCGCCACTCCTCCCAGCCAGCGGCCGTCACCGCTGCGGTAGAGCTTGCGCGGCGGCCGCGGGTCTTGGAGTGGGAGTGCTGCGGCTTCCGGCATGCCAAC
>NZ_WWKH01000022.1:0-1291 GCF_009865595.1 Streptomyces sp. SID1328
ACGCCCCGTAGCCGCCCTCCAGCACACGGGTCTCGCCCTCGGCGCGGGTGCCCTCCGGCCGGTGCGTGCGGAACATCTCCACCGTGCGCCGGAAGAACTCGGCCCTGTCACCCGGCGGCAGCCGGTCCGGCTTGGCCAGGATGTCCAGGCAGTGCTCGCCCATCTTGCGGTGGAGGTACGGCCGCCACCGCCACAGCTCCGGGCGCGACTCGACGAACGCGAAGACCCGCTCGTACTGGTCGTGCACGTCGAAGTGCTTGCGGCTGGTGGTGGAGAGGATGTTGCCCTGCCTGCGCTGGCGGTAGTGCAGACAGATCCGGTCGAGCGTGGCGATGCGGCCGGCGCTCAGCATGACCGGGAACGTCCACGGGGTGTCCTCGTAGTAGCCCGGCGGGAACTCGAAGCCGCCCGCCGTCACGAAGTCGCGGCGGTAGACCTTGTTCCACACCACCATCAGCAGATCGAGGATCTCCGGCCGTTCGGCCGCCGTGAAGGTGCCGTCCTCGGCCGCGAGCACGTGTGCGAGGACGTTGCGGCGGGTGCCGCCCCACCAGTAGGTGCGGGCGTAGTCGAAGACCAGCACGTCCGGGTCCCCGGTCTCGGCGAGGCGGCCGGCGACGGCGGCGAGGGCGCCCGGGGTCAAGGTGTCGTCGCTGTCGAGGAACAGCAGGTAGTCGCCGGTGGCGTGCGGCATCCCGGCGTTGCGGGCCCGCCCGAGGCCGACGTTCTCCGGCAGGTGCAGCACCTTCACGCGGGGATCGCGCCCGGCGTACTCGTCGAGGATCGCGCCGCAGCCGTCCGGTGAGCGGTCGTCCACGGCGATCACCTCCAGATCGCCGAAGGACTGCCCGAGCACCGAGTCCAGGCACTCGCGCAGGAAGCCCTGCACCTTGAAGCAGGGGACGATGACACTGAAGCGGGGCACGGCGGATCAGCTCCTCACGAGGGACGCGGCGGCGGGGGCGGGCACACGCTCGGCGAGCGGCACCACCGGCGGCAGCGCCTCCGGCGGCTCACCGAGCAGCACCCGGCGCACGACCCGCTCGGCCGCGCGCCCGTCGTCGAACTCGCAGAACCGCTCCCGGAACACGGCCCGGCGCGCGGCGGACTCCTCGCCCCGGTACTCGCCCTCGCGGAAGACCCGCGCCAGCTCCTCGGGCGTACGGGCCACCGGGCCCGGCGCCTCGGCCATCAGGTCGAAGTACACGCCCCGCGTCTCGCGGTAGACCTCCCAGTCGTCCGCGAACACCACGATCGGGCGGTCCAGGTTGGCGTAGTCGAACATGATCGA
>NZ_WWKH01000201.1:0-10730 GCF_009865595.1 Streptomyces sp. SID1328
CCGGGCGCCGCCGGTGCTCCTAGTCCGCGCGGCCCGGTGGACCCGCCGTCGGCCGACGCCGGTACCCGCCCGTCGGAGCTGGGCCGCTTCACCGGTGACACCGCTGCTCACCGGCACCCCCGTACCCACCCCGCCGGCGGCGGGCGTGGCGGAATCAAACCCGTGGGCGCCCCGCGAGGGATCGCGTGCTGCTTGTTTCGGTGGGGATGCCGCATCCTTGAGGTGTGGAGTCTCTCGGGGACGAGTCGAGCGAGCGGAAAACGAGCGGAAGGGGAGGGCGCAGGAGATGAGTGCCGGCGCACCTGCTCATAACGCTTCGGTGCACAACCACGAACGCGATGCCACGGACCGGTCGGCCGCAGGGCACCATGGACCGATGCGCGACGACGAGGCGGGCACGGCCCCCGGGCCTATCGGCCCCCTGGTGCACCGTGCCGTCGACGGGGACGAGCAGGCCACGCACGACCTGCTCGCACACGTCCACCCCCTCGCGCTGCGCTACTGCCGCACCCGCCTGTCCCGGCTGCCCGGCGACGCCCGCCACTTCGTGGAGGACCTCGCGCAGGAGGTCTGCGTGGCGGTGCTGCTCGCCCTGCCGCGCTACCGCGACACCGGCCGCCCCTTCGAGGCGTTCGTCTTCGCCATCGCCTCCCACAAGGTGGCCGACCTCCAGCGCGCCGCGATGCGCCACCCCGGCTCCACCGCCGTCCCCTCGGACGAGATGCCGGAGCGCCCCGACGACTCCCTGGGCCCGGAGGAGCGCGCCCTGCTCAGCTCCGACGCCGCCTGGGCGAAGAAGCTGCTGGCCAACCTCCCGGAGAACCAGCGCGAACTGCTGCTGCTCCGGATCGCCGTGGGCTTGACCGCGGAGGAGACAGGGCAGATGTTGGGAATGTCACCAGGAGCGGTCCGCGTGGCCCAGCATCGCGCGCTGAGCCGCCTGCGCGCCCTGGCCGAGCAGTAGCCCACGAGGCCACGTACCGAATTCGTACGAATATACGAAGCCTGAAGCGCCCCCGTAGTGTGGAATTTGCTCACGACGCTTCCCGTTAGCATGGACATCCGCACCGATCAAGGCCATTTGGGGAAGGTGTCATGACTGCCAACGTCGACGGAGTGCCCGGTAAATTCCAGACGCTCGGGCTGACCTACGACGACGTGCTGCTGCTGCCGGGCGCGTCGGACATGGCGCCCGACGACATCGACACCGCCTCGTACGTCTCCCGGAACGTGCGGGTCAACATCCCGCTGCTGTCCGCGGCCATGGACAAGGTGACCGAGGCCCGCATGGCGATCGCCATGGCCCGTCAGGGCGGCGTGGGCGTGCTGCACCGCAACCTGTCCATCGAGGACCAGGCCAACCAGGTCGACCTGGTGAAGCGGTCCGAGTCGGGCATGGTCACCGACCCGATCACCATCCACCCGGAGGCCACGCTCGGCGAGGCCGACGCGCTGTGCGCCCGGTTCCGGATCAGCGGTGTGCCGGTGACGGACAACGACAAGAAGCTGCTCGGCATCGTCACCAACCGCGACATGGCCTTCGAGACCGACCGCACCCGGCGTGTCCACGAGGTCATGACGCCGATGCCGCTGGTCACCGGCAAGGTCGGCATCTCCGGCCCGGAGGCCATGGAGCTGCTGCGCAAGCACAAGATCGAGAAGCTGCCGCTGGTCGACGACCGCGGTGTGCTCAAGGGTCTGATCACGGTCAAGGACTTCGTCAAGGCCGAGCAGTACCCGAACGCGGCCAAGGACTCCGAGGGCCGCCTGCTGGTCGGCGCGGCGGTCGGCGTGGCCGGTGACTCCTTCGAGCGCGCCCAGGCGCTGATCGAGGCGGGCGCCGACTTCATCGTCGTCGACACCGCGCACGGTCACTCCCGGCTGGTCGGCGACATGATCGCCAAGATCAAGTCCAACTCCTCCGGCGTCGACGTCATCGGCGGCAACATCGCCACCCGTGACGGCGCCCAGGCGCTGGTGGACGCGGGCGCGGACGGCATCAAGGTCGGCGTGGGCCCCGGCTCGATCTGCACCACGCGTGTGGTCGCGGGCGTCGGTGTCCCGCAGGTCACCGCGATCTACGAGGCCGCGCTCGCCGCCAAGGAGGCCGGGGTCCCGGTCATCGGTGACGGTGGCCTGCAGTACTCCGGCGACATCGCCAAGGCCCTGGTCGCGGGCGCCGACACGGTGATGCTCGGCTCGCTGCTCGCGGGCTGCGAGGAGTCGCCGGGCGAGCTGCTGTTCATCAACGGCAAGCAGTTCAAGTCGTACCGGGGCATGGGCTCGCTGGGCGCGATGCAGACGCGCGGCGAGCGCAAGTCGTTCTCCAAGGACCGGTACTTCCAGGAGGGCGTCGCCTCCGACGAGGCGCTGATCCCCGAGGGCATCGAGGGCCAGGTGCCCTACCGCGGCCCGCTGTCCTCCGTGGTGCACCAGCTCGTCGGCGGTCTGCGCCAGTCGATGTTCTACGTCGGCGGCCGTACCGTCCCGGAGCTGCAGGACAACGGCCGGTTCGTTCGGATCACCTCGGCGGGTCTCAAGGAGAGCCACCCGCACGACATCCAGATGACGGTCGAGGCGCCGAACTACAGCAGCAAGAAGTGACGCACGCGCACGCGTGCCGGTCGTGACGAGGGCGGTCCCGGAGCATCCGGGACCGCCCTCCGCTTCTCCGGGGACGGCCATCGACGGCCCGGTCGGGGATACTGGAAGACGCTGTAAGCATCAGGGAAAGGCATGACGTGACTGAGATCGAGATCGGGCGCGGCAAGCGCGGCCGCCGGGCGTACGCCTTCGACGACATCGCCGTCGTCCCCAGCCGCCGTACGCGGGACCCGAAGGAGGTCTCGATCGCCTGGCAGATCGACGCCTACCGCTTCGAGCTGCCGTTCCTGGCCGCTCCCATGGACTCGGTCGTCTCCCCGGCCACCGCGATCCGCATCGGTGAGATGGGCGGCCTCGGCGTCCTCAACCTCGAGGGTCTGTGGACCCGGCACGAGGACCCGCAGCCGCTGCTGGACGAGATCGGGGAGCTGCCGGCCGAGGCGGCCACCCGCCGTCTCCAGGAGATCTACGCGGCTCCGGTCAAGGAGGAGCTCATCGGGCAGCGCATCAAGGAGGTGCGGGACGCCGGTGTGGTCACGGCCGCCGCGCTCTCCCCGCAGCGCACCGCCGAGTTCTCCAAGGCGGTCGTCGACGCGGGCGTGGACATCTTCGTCATCCGCGGCACCACGGTGTCGGCGGAGCACGTGTCCTCCTCGCACGAGCCGCTGAACCTGAAGCAGTTCATCTACGAGCTGGACGTGCCGGTGATCGTCGGCGGCTGCGCCACGTACACCGCCGCCCTGCACCTGATGCGCACCGGCGCGGCGGGTGTGCTGGTCGGCTTCGGCGGCGGTGCCGCGCACACCACGCGCAATGTGCTCGGCATCCAGGTCCCGATGGCGACCGCGGTCGCCGACGTGGCCGCCGCCCGCCGCGACTACATGGACGAGTCCGGCGGCCGGTACGTGCACGTGATCGCGGACGGCGGGGTCGGCTGGTCCGGCGACCTGCCCAAGGCGATCGCCTGCGGCGCCGACGCGGTGATGATGGGCTCCCCGCTGGCCCGTGCCACCGACGCGCCCGGCAAGGGCCACCACTGGGGCATGGAGGCGGTCAACGAGGAGCTGCCGCGCGGCCAGAAGGTCGACCTCGGCACCGTGGGCACCCTGGAGGAGGTCCTCACCGGCCCCTCCCGCACCCCCGACGGCTCGATGAACTTCTTCGGCGCCCTCCGCCGCGCCATGGCCACCACGGGCTACAGCGAGCTGAAGGAATTCCAGCGCGTCGAGGTCACGGTGGCGGACAGCCAGCACCGCCGCTGACGTTTCGTTACGCGGAAAGGGCCCGGTCACTTCGACCGGGCCCTTTCGTGCGCGCGGGGGCAACCGCCGTAGCGAGGGGGGTGGTCCGGTGCCACCGCTCTCAGGCGCATTGCTCCCGCGCGCCTCCTCTCACAACCGGTGCGCCGCGCCCGTAGGGGTGGCTCCTCGGGTGTCCAGGAGGAGCTGGGCCTTTACGGAGAGGCCCTGGAGGTCGTAGGTGCGGTGGGGCTGGAGGAGGAGGGTGAGGTCGGCGGCGGCCGCGGCTTCGTAGAGGGAGTCGGCGCGGGGGACCGGGCGGTCCAGGACGTGCCAGGCGGGGATGTGGGGGTCGTGGTAGCTGACGGAGGCGCCGAGTTCCATCAGGCGGACGGCGATCTCGTGGGCGGGGGCGCCCTGCTGGTCGGCGAGGTCGGCCTTGTAGGTGACGCCGAGGAGGAGCACGCGGGCCCCTCGGGCGGACTTGCCGTGCTCGTTGAGGAGGGCGGCGGCCCGCTGGACGACGTAGTGCGGCATGCGTTCGTTGACCTGCTGGGCCAGCTCCACCATGCGCAGCCCCCGGCTGGCGTGGCCGGTGAGGTCCTGGGGCACGCCGTGGCCGCCGACGCCGGGCCCCGGCCGGAACGCCTGGAAGCCGAACGGCTTGGTCTCCGCGCAGCGGATCACGTCCCACAGGTCGACGCCCAGCTCGTGGCAGACGACGGCCATCTCGTTGACGAGCGCGATGTTGACATGCCGGAAGTTGGTCTCCAGCAGCAGTACCGCCTCCGCCTCGCGCAGCCCCCGCGCCCGGACCACCTTGTCGGTGAGCCGGCCGTAGAACGCGGCGGCCGACTCGGTGCAGGCCGGGGTGAGGCCGCCGATGACCCTGGGGGCCGGGGTGTGGTCGCGGCTGCCCGGGTCGGTCCGGCTGGGGGAGTAGGCGAGGTGGAAGTCGCGCCCGGCGCGCAGTCCGGAGCCGCGCTCCAGGATCGGCCGCAGCAGGTCCTCGGTGGTGCCGGGCAGGACGGGCGACTCCAGGATGACCGTGGTGTGCGGGCGCAGCCGCTCGGCCAGCGTGCGGGCGGCCCCCTCGACCTGCCCGAGGTCGAGTTCGCCGTCGGCGCCGCGCGGGGTGGGCGCGCAGATGAGGGCGGTGCGGACCCGGCCGAGCTGGGCGGGGTCGGTGCTGAGTCTGAAGCCGGTGGAGCGCATCCGGCGGAGTTCGGCGGCGCTGAGCGACCCCGCTTCGGGGCCGGTGGCGTATCCGATGGTGGGGATGCCTGCGGCGACGGCGGCCTGGGCCAGCGGCAGGCCGTAGGGACCGAGTCCGATGACGGCGAGATCTGCGGGCATGGCGTGGGCCGTCCTTCCCGATAGCCGAAGTGGGAATGGTGCGCAAGCCCGGTGGACCGCCTGAGCGAGCGCACAGTCAGACTAGGTACAAATATGACCGTTATGTGTGATTGTGTTCGTGTGTCTTCGGGGGGATACGCGCGGGTTGTCCACAGGCTGAGGGCCCGTGGTGGCCGAACCCGGCCGAGCCCGCCACACTTTTGAGCATGAGGTTCTGGGCATGAGGAGGGGACGAAGGGGCGGCGCCGCACCGGGCGCGGCCCATCAGGGGGTTTGCGAGAGCGGGAGGCAGCGGTGAGGACAGCGACCCTAGACCCGGCGCAGCGCGCCGAGGCACTGGCGGAGATGGCCGAGCGCGAACTGGATGTGCTGGTGGTCGGCGGCGGCATCGTGGGCGCGGGCACCGCGCTGGACGCGGCCACCCGTGGCCTGTCCACCGGCCTGGTTGAGGCGCGGGACTGGGCGTCCGGCACCTCCAGCCGGTCCAGCAAACTGATACACGGCGGCCTGCGCTATCTGGAGATGCTCGACTTCCCCCTCGTGCGCGAGGCACTGAAGGAGCGCGGCCTCCTCCTGGAGCGCCTCGCCCCGCACCTGGTCAAACCGGTCCCGTTCCTCTACCCCCTCCAGCACCGCGGCTGGGAGCGCCTGTACGCGGGCGCGGGTGTCGCGCTGTACGACGCGATGTCCATGGCAAGGGGCCACGGCCGGGGCCTGCCCACGCACCGTCACCTCAGCCGCAGCCGCGCCCTGCGCGTCGCCCCCTGTCTGCGCAAGGACGCCCTGGTCGGTGCCCTCCAGTACTACGACGCCGAGGTGGACGACGCCCGCTTCGTCGCCATCCTGGTCCGCACCGCCGCGTCCTACGGCGCCAAGGTCGCCAACCGCGCCCGTGTCACCGGCTTCCTGCGCGAGGGCGAGCGGGTCGTCGGGGTCCGGGTGGAGGACGTGGAGGGCGGCGGGGAGTACGAGATCCGCGCCCGCCAGGTGGTCAACGCCACCGGGGTGTGGACCGACGACACCCAGGGCCTGGTGGGGGAGCGCGGCCAGTTCCACGTCAAGGCGTCCAAGGGCATCCACCTGGTCGTGCCCAGGGACCGCATCCACTCCAGCACCGGCCTGATCCTGCGCACCGAGAAGTCCGTCCTCTTCGTCATCCCCTGGGGCCGGCACTGGATCGTCGGCACCACCGACACCGAGTGGGATCTCGACAAGGCCCACCCGGCCGCGTCCAGCGCCGACATCGACTACCTGCTGGAGCACGTCAACTCGGTCCTCGCGGTACCGCTCACCCGTGACGACGTCGAGGGTGTCTACGCGGGCCTGCGGCCCCTGCTGGCCGGTGAGTCCGAGGCCACCAGCAAGCTGTCCCGCGAACACACCGTGGCGCACCCGGTGCCGGGCCTGGTGGTCGTCGCGGGCGGCAAGTACACGACGTACCGGGTGATGGCCAAGGACGCCGTCGACGCGGCGGTGCACGGCCTGGACCGCAGGGTGGCCGACTCCGTCACCGAGGAGATCCCGCTGCTCGGCGCCGAGGGATACCCGGCGATGTGGAACGCCCGCGAGCGCATAGCCGAGCGCAGCGGCCTGCACGTGGCCCGCGTCGAGCACCTGCTGAACCGGTACGGCTCGACGGCCGACCAGCTCCTCGACCTGATAGCCGCCGACCCCACCCTCGGCCGGCCTCTGCGGCACGCGGACGACTATCTGCGTGCCGAGATCGTCTACGCGGCCTCCCACGAGGGCGCCCGGCACCTGGACGACGTCCTCACCCGCCGCACCCGCATCTCCATCGAGACCTTCGACCGGGGCACCCGCAGCGCCCGTGAGGCCGCCGAGCTGATGGCACCGGTGCTCGGATGGGACGAGGACCAGATCGCCCGCGAGGTCGAGCACTACGAGAAGCGGGTCGAGGCCGAGCGCGAGTCCCAGCGCCAGCCCGACGACCTCACGGCGGACGCGGCCCGGCTGGGCGCGCCGGACATCGTGCCGCTGTAGGGCGGCCGGAGCTTCACTCGAACGAGTGGCCGGGGGCGGGATATCCGTTCCCGGCCCGCTCGTTCAAGGGGGTGCGGGGGCACAACTCGACGGCGCCCAACGCCCGTTAGAGCCGGGGCTCCGCCGTCGCGTCGGCGGGGTCGGCGCGGTCGGTGATGCCGCTGGTGCGGGTGGGCAGGGTGCGCGGGGTGGGGCCGGATTCCTCGCCGGAGTGCCGTGTCCCGGCGCGGAGCCGGGGCAGGAGTCCGGGGAGGCTCTGTTCGACGGTGTCGGACAGCCGGTGTTCCACGGCGAGTTGCAGCACGAGGATCGCCACGAAGGTGGTGCGCCGGCAGGGCCGCGGCGGGGGTTTCACCCTCGCTGACCAGCAACACAAGCGCAGTGTCCGAGAACTGGGCGCCGCAGGACGCGCCAGGAGCCGTGGGGGTGAGCAGCAGAGCCACGAGAACCGGTATGGACAGGACTGTCCGAAGGGTCTGCATCCCTGGCCCCTTCCGCGCCGGGGACATCATCCCGGCAACTGGAACATCTGGTTCGGAAGGCCCGCCGACACGGCGGACGAGGTGCGCCCGGAGGGGGCCCCTGGGCGTCGGCCGGTTGCCGGGTGAGGGACAATGAAGGCTCTGTCAGGGCGGGTTGCATGAGGGGACGCATGTCGGAGGCGGAGCGGGCGGGGTCATCCCGTCAGGAGACTCGTCAGGGCAAGAACGAGCGTCGTCTTCTCGCCGGGCGGTACCGGCTGGGGGACGTGCTGGGCCGGGGCGGCATGGGCACGGTCTGGCGTGCCGAGGACGAGACCCTGGGCCGGACGGTGGCGGTCAAGGAGCTGCGGTTCCCGTCGAACATCGACGAGGAGGAGAAGCGGCGTCTGATCACGCGCACGCTGCGCGAGGCCAAGGCGATCGCCCGTATCCGGAACAACAGCGCGGTGACGGTCTTCGACGTGGTCGACGAGGACGACCGTCCGTGGATCGTCATGGAGCTGGTCGAGGGCAAGTCCCTGGCCGAGGTCATCCGTGAGGACGGCGTGCTGACGCCGCGTCGGGCCGCCGAGGTCGGGCTCGCCGTGCTGGACGTGCTGCGGTCCGCGCACCGCGAGGGCATCCTGCACCGCGACGTGAAGCCGTCCAACGTGCTGATCGCCGAGGACGGCCGGGTCGTGCTCACCGACTTCGGTATCGCCCAGGTCGAGGGCGACCCGTCCATCACCTCCACCGGCATGCTCGTCGGTGCCCCCTCCTACATCTCCCCGGAGCGGGCCCGCGGCCACAAGCCGGGTCCCGCCGCCGACCTGTGGTCGCTGGGCGGCCTGCTGTACGCGGCGGTCGAGGGCGTGCCGCCGTACGACAAGGGGTCGGCCATCGCCACCCTGACCGCCGTGATGACCGAGAGCCCGGAGGAGCCCAAGAACGCGGGCCCGCTGGGCGACGTCATCAAGGGCCTGCTCACCAAGGAGCCCGAGCGGCGGCTCGACGACGCCGGCGCGCGGGCCATGCTCAACAAGGTCATCAACGCCGGTGACGCCGAGCCGCTGCACGCCACGCGGGTCGTGCCGATCCCGGCGCAGCCCGACTCCCCCGAGACGAAGCGGGAGGAGTCCGGGGACAAGGTGCGCGGCGCGCTGCGCTCGGTGCGCAAGGCCGCCGGTGCCGCGTCGGCCGCGGCTGCCGCCCGGTCGAAGAGCGAGTCCGGCGCGACGACCGGGGCCGGTGGACGCGGGGCGTCCGACACACCGAACTCCAGCGCGAACAAGCCAAGTTCGAGCTGGCCCGTGATGCCCCGGCCCGACATGGACCTCCCGCCGAGGCCGGCGCCCAAGGCGTCGCTCACCGACGTGGTGCCCCGGCGCACGCTGATCGTCGTCGCGGCGGTGATCGCGCTGGCCCTGGTGGTGGTCGGCACCGTCCTCGCCCTCACCCTCGGCGGTGGCGACGACAAGGGCACCGGCGCCCAGGGCGTGCCCAGCGCCAGTTCCTCCACCAAGCGGGACCCGGACAAGGGCGGCTCCGGCGCGACCGGTCCCGACGGTTCGGGCTCCGCGCCCGCGACCGACGGCTCCCGCTCCGGCGGGCCAAGCGACTCGAGCACCGCCGACGACTCCGACGGCAAGGGCAAGGGCGGCAGCGGCGATTCGGACGACGACTCCTCCGGGTCCTCGGGGAAGAAGGGATCGGGCAGCGCGCCCGTCGTGACGACCCGCAAGAGCTCCCAGGGCTACTCGATCGGCCTGCCCAAGGGCTGGAAGTACGGCTCGACGAGCGCCGCCGGCGACCGCTACACGGGCCCCGGCGGACAGAAGCTGCTCGTCGCCTGGACCAGCACGCCCAAGAGCGACCCGGTGAAGGACTGGGAGAACCAGGAGCGCTACATGGTGCGCTCCCAGTACGACCGCATCCGGATAGCGAAGGTGGACTACCGGGGCTGGACCACGGCCGACTGGGAGTTCACCTATGTGGACGGCGGCACCAAGTACCGTTCCATCGACCGGGGGTTCAAGGTCAACGACCACCTCGGGCACGCGCTGATGTACACCGCGAAGAGCTCCGACTGGGACGGCGCGCTGCGCGAGGACACCTGGAAGACGCTCACGACGTCCTTCGAGCCCAAGTCGTGACCTGAACGAGTTCGGGTTGGGAGCCTGGAATCGGTCATCCCCTCGGTGCGGGTTGCCTCCGGCACGTATCGTGAATGGTTGAGAACCGTACGCAGCCGGGTGTGACGCGTGACGGGCGGTGAACGATCGCGGGCGACCGGAACGGCAGGGGGTGGCAGACATGGACGACTACGCGGGGCGGGTGCTCGCCGACCGCTACCGACTGCCGCTGCCGCCCTCCGACGAGTACGAACTCACCGAGACGTACGCCTTCGACACCTACAGCGGACAGGAGGTGCTGGTCCGTCAGGTGCCGTTGCCGGAGGTCGTCGAGGCCGAGGTGATCGACGCCGAGGGACTGCCCGAGGGGTTCACGGCGCGTGAGCGCGGCCGTCGCGCGCCGGCGGGCCGCAGCGCCACCCGTACGCCCGGGGACCCCGCCGTGCGGCGCGCCGTGGAGGCCGCGCAGGCGGCGGCCCGGATACCGGACCATCCACGGCTGGACCAGGTCTTCGACGTGTTCGCCGAGGGCGGTTCGCTGTGGATCGTCAGCGAGGCGGTGTCCGCGCGCCCCCTGTCCGCGCTCCTCGCCGAGCAGCCGCTGTCGCCCTACCGGGCGGCCGAGGTCGCGGCCGACGTGGTGATGGCGCTGCGCGTGCTGCACGCCCACGGCTGGACCCACCGCAACATCACCGCCCGCACGGTCCTGGTCTGCGACGACGGCCGGGTCATGCTGACCGGCCTCGCGGTCGGCGCGGCGGAGGAAGCGCTCTGCGGGTACGACCCGGTCCCGGCCCAGGACGGCCCGGAGGACCACCCGCTGCCCGACCAGCGGCAGCCCGGCGGGAGTGTCGTACCGCGTACGGCCGGGACGGCGGCCGTCGCCGACACGGACCCCGAGGCCGCACGGCGTGCCGCGATCCAGGCCCGCGTGGCCG
>NZ_WWKH01000202.1:0-7069 GCF_009865595.1 Streptomyces sp. SID1328
ATGGCCGCCCGTTCCGCCGCGTGGCCCCTGGCCGGCCTCAGCACGACCCGGTTGCCCTCGCGCACCGCCGGACCGCCCTCCACGACCCGCTCGCGCAGCCGGACCAGCACCTCGGGGATGTCGATCGCGACCGGGCACACCTCGTAGCAGGCCCCGCACAGCGAGGACGCATACGGCAGCGAGGCGTCGATCTCGCTTGCCGTTCCGCGCAGTTGAGGGCTGAGGATGGCGCCGATGGGGCCGGGGTAGACCGAGCCGTAGGCGTGGCCGCCCGCGCGCTCGTACACCGGGCACACGTTCAGGCAGGCCGAGCAGCGGATGCAGCGCAGCGCCTGGCGGCCGACCTCGTCGGCGAGGGTGTCGGTGCGGCCGTTGTCCAGCAGCACCAGATGGAAGGCGCGCGGCCCGTCACCGTCCGTCGTGCCGGTCCACATGCTGGTGTACGGGTTCATGCGCTCGGCCGTGGAGGAGCGGGGGAGGGTCTGGAGGAAGACCTCCAGGTCACGCCAGGTGGGGACGACCTTCTCGATGCCGGCCACCGAGATCAGGGTCTCCGGCAGGGTGAGGCACATCCGCCCGTTGCCCTCGGACTCCACCACCACCATCGTGCCGGTCTCCGCGACCATGAAGTTGGCCCCGGAGACCCCCACCTTGGCCCGCAGGAACTTCTCCCGCAGATGCAGCCGCGCCGCCTCCGCGAGCTCGGCCGGACTGTTGGAGAGCCCCTCGGGCGCCGGGCGGCCCCAATCGGCCATCGCGGTACGGAAGATGTCGCGGATCTCGGCCCGGTTGCGATGGATGGCCGGGACCAGGATGTGCGAGGGGCGGTCCTCGCCCAACTGCACGATCAGCTCGGCGAGATCGGTCTCGTAGGCGCGGATGCCGGCCGCCTCCAGCGCCTCGTTGAGCCCGATCTCCTGCGTGGCCATCGACTTGACCTTCACGACCTCCGACTCGCCCGTTTCCCGGACGAGCCGGGTGACGATCCGGTTGGCCTCCGCCGCGTCCGCCGCCCAGTGGACCGTGCCGCCCGCGGCGGTGACCGACTCCTCCAACTGCTCCAGGTAGCGGTCGAGATGGCGGAGCGTGTGCTCCTTGATCCGGCTGCCCGACGCGCGCAGCTCCGCCCAGTCGGACACCTCCGCCACAGCCGCCGCGCGCTTGGCACGGATGGTGTGGGTGGCGTGCCGTAGATTGCCGCGCAGGGTGCCGTCGTCCAGGGCCTCCCGTGCCGCCTCGGGGAAGGCGGGCATGCCTACGAAGGTCTCGTTCACCGGGCCGGTTCCTCCTCCGTGCTCGCCAGGATCTCCGCGATGTGCACCGGCCGCACCGGAGAGCCCGCCCGGCTCATCGTGCCACCCAGGTGCATCAGGCACGAGTTGTCGGCCGCGCACAGCACCTCCGCGCCGGTCGACTCGGCGTTGCGCATCTTGTCCGCGCCCATCGCCGCCGACACCCCGGCGTTCTTGACCGCGAAGGTGCCGCCGAACCCGCAGCACTCGTCGGCGCCGGGCAGTTCGACCAGCTCCAGCCCCCGCACCGCCTCCAGCAGCCGGCGCGGCCGGTCGCCGAGGCCCAGCGAGCGCAGGCCGTGACAGGTGGGGTGGTAGGTGACCTTGTGCGGATAGACGGCGCCGACGTCGGTGACGCCGAGCACGTCCACCAGGAACTCCGTCAGCTCGTACGTCTTCGGCACCACCGGAGCCAGCACGTCGGCCAGAGCCTCCCCGCGCCCCTCGGCCCGGGCCCGCTCGCCCAGCCTCGGGTACAGCTCCCGGACCATCGCCGCGCACGAACCCGACGGCGTGACGATCGCGTCGTACTCCCCGAAGACCTCCGCGAAGTGCCGGGCCAGCGGTTCCGTCTCGTGCCGGTAGCCGGTGTTGTAGTGGGCCTGGCCGCAGCAGGTCTGTGCCAGGGGAAAGTCGACGTCGACCCCGAGGCGGTTCAGGAGTCTCACCACTGCGCGGCCCGTGTCCGGGTAGAGCGTGTCGTTGACACAGGTCAGGAACAGGGCGACACGCATCGCGGCTCCTCGGTCTCGAAGATCGGACAAGGGCAGCCTAGCCAGAGCGCGTACCCTGGCCGCGATGCCTGATCACATACCCCTCCTCGGCGCCGACTGCGCCAACTGCTTCGGCCTCTGCTGCGCGGCCCTGCCCTTCGCCCGCTCCGCCGACTTCGCGCACGACAAGCCCGCCGGCAAGCCCTGTGCCAACCTGCGCGAGGACCACCGCTGCGGCATCCACACCGAGCTGCGCGCCAAGGGCTACGCCGGGTGCACGGTGTACGACTGCTTCGGCGCGGGCCAGCGCGTCTCCCGGGTCACCTTCGGCGGCCGGGACTGGCGTACGGGCGGCAAGAAGCACGCCCGGCTGATGTTCGAGGTGTTTCCGGTGGTCCGGCGCCTGCACGAGCTGCTCTGGTACCTCACCGAGGCGCTCGGTCTCGACGCTGCCCGGCCCCTCCATCCGGAGCTGCGCCGCGCGCTGGAGGAGACCGAGCGCCTTGCCGCACAGGAGCCCGAGGAGCTGGCCACGCTGGACCCGGCCGCCCACTGGCACGAGGTGGCTGAACTCCTGCTTCAGGCGTCGGAGTCGGCCCGCAAAGGCCGGAAGAAGGGCCGGGACCGGCGGGGCGCGGACCTGGCGGGCGCGAAGCTCAGGGGTGCCGACCTGCGCGGGGTCAGCCTGCGCGGCGCCTGCCTGATCGCGGCCGACCTGACCGGAGCCGACCTGCGGCACGCCGACCTGATCGGCGCCGATCTCCGGGGCGCCGATCTGACCGACGCCGACCTCACCGGCGCCCTCTTCCTCACCCAGCCGCAGGTCAACGCCGCCCGAGGGGGACCCGGTACCCGGTTGCCGGGCTCACTCGTCCGTCCCGTGCACTGGGCAGCGTCCCGCTGAACCGGCGTCCGGCTCGGGGGCGCCGGCCGGTGCGGCGGCGGGGGCCTTCCGGCGCTCCAGGGCCAGGCGCAGGCCGTCCGGCATCAGCGTCAGGCGCTCGGTGACCTTCAGGCGGTAGCCGGGGTCGGGGATCAGCTCGTACCGGCGCAGCAGCAGGCCGAGCACCAAGGTGGCCTCGTGCAGGGCGAACTGGCGCCCCACGCAGGCCCGCGCGCCCGTACCGAAGGGCTTGAAGGTGTGCGGCGGCCGGGCCCGTACCGCCTTGGCGTCGAAGCGGTCGGGGTCGAACCGCTCGGCGTCCTCGCCCCACACCTCGGGATCGCGGTGCAGCATCGGCGTGAGCACCAGCGCCCAGCCGCCCCGGCGCATCGGATGCTCCCCGGCCAGCACGGTGTCCTCGGTGGCCTCGCGGGCGAAGGCGGGTGCGGTCGGCCACAGCCGCAGCGACTCGTCCAGCACCCGGCGCAGGTAGCGCAGCCGGGCCACCTGGTCGTAGCCCGGCTCGGGGGTGTCGCCCCAGACACGGTCCACCTCGGCACGGGCGCGGGCGGCGACCTCGGGGTGCCTGGCCAGGTAGTACAGGGCGAACGAGAGGGCGCCGGAGGTGGTCTCGTGGCCCGCGACCAGAAACGTGATGACCTGCTTGCGGACGTTCTCCGCCGACAGCCGCTCCCCGGTCTCGGGGTGGGCCGTCTCCAGCATCCGGTCCAGCAGGTCGCCCTCCCCGCGCCCCGCGGCACGGCGGGCGGCCACCAGGGCGTCGACCGTGTCGTCCAGGTAGGCGATGTCGGCGGCGTTGCGCCGGGCGGCCCTCCGCTGGAGCGCCGGGGGCATCGGCAGGCTGTTGAGCCGCTGGGCGTAGGCGAGGGTGCCGACCATGGCGGTGACGAAGGGGTGCGGCCGGTCACGTTCGAAGGAGCCGAAGTCGTGCCCGAAGCCGGTGCGCGCGATGGTCTCCAGCGTCAGCCGGGTCATGTCGCCGGGCACGTCCACCGTGCGCCCGGCGGCCAGCTCGCCGTCCCAGTGGCCGGTCAGCCGGCCCGCGACCGCCAGCATCATCGAGTGGTACCCGGCCATCGCCTCCCGGCTGAAGCCGGGCGCGAGCACGTCGTGCGCCAGCTGCCAGTTGGGCTCGTGGTTGTACGCCGTGAACAGCCCGTCCCCGGCGACCGGGCGCAGGTTGGCCACCCCGAGCCCGACGTGCTTGGCGAACCGGCTCTCGTCCGCCATGTCCGCGGCCAGCTTCGCGCCCCACAGGAACACGAACTCCCGGTTCAGCACCCGGCGCCGGAAGATCGGTCCCAGTTCGCGCGCGAGCCGCATCGAGTCCTGGAGCGGGGTGCGCCGGTCGACGCCCAGCACGTCACCGAGCAACGGCACCCGGCGGGGCGGACGCGGGATGCGGTCCAGCTCCGGCCAGCCCTGCTCGGCACCGCGGAACCCCTTGGGCAGTCCCGCCCCCGTCGTCTCGGCCATGACGTGATCTCCCTTGATCCGGTGGCCTGTTGTCCGTCCACCCCACGCGTGTTGAACGTGAGTTCAATAGCGCTGGCAGTCTGGTCCGCCTGCTGAAGCCACGTCAAGCAACGCGTCCACTAGGGTGACGGCATGGCCGCCAACCAGGGGGAACGCGCCCGGCGCCGACTGAGCACCGAGGAGCGCCGCGAGCAACTCCTGTCGGTCGGGGCGCGCCTGTTCTCCGAGAGCCCGTACGACGACGTGTGGATCGAGCGGGTGGCCGAGATCGCGGGGGTCTCGCGGGGTCTGCTGTACCACTACTTCCCGACGAAACGGGACTTCTTCGCCGCCGTGGTGGAGCGGGAGAGCGAGCGCATGCTCCGGATGACCGCGGCGGTGCCCGGCGTGCCGGTCCGCGAGCAGCTCGGCGCCGGGCTGGACGCCTACCTCGGGTACGTCGAGGCGCACGCCCACGGCTTCCGCGCCTTCCACCGTGCCGACGCGGCCGGCGACCAGGCCGTACGCCGGGTCTACCAGAAGGCGTTGGCCGCACAGGAGCGGCAGATCCTCGCCGCGCTGGCCGCCGACCCCGAGTTCGGGCCCGCCTTCGAGGGCTCCCCGCAGGCCCGGTTGGCGGTGCGCGGCTGGCTCGCCTTCACCACCGCCGTCTGCCTGGAGTGGCTGCGCGAGGGCGAGCCCGGCCGGGACCAGGTGCGCGAGCTGTGCGCGCGGGCGCTGCTCGGCGCGATCACCTGACGGCGCGTTTGCGACTCCGCGCGTGTCACCCGACCGGGGCGGCGTGGTTGGCGCACGCCCGGATCTTCGATAGGTTAGGCAAGGCTTACCTAAAGGAGGACTCGGATGGGTGACACGCAGGACTGGGCGGCAGAACCCGGAGCGGCGGAGCGGGCGCGGTCGGTCCTTGCCGCCGCGTGGTCGTGCGCGGTGACCGCGGACGGCGCCCGCGAGGAGTACGCCGGCGCGCACACCGTGACCGGCGACGGCCGGGTGCTGCTCGACGTACCCGAGGACAGCGCCCTGTTCGCCGCCGTGCTGTGCGCCCCGCGCGGCGAGCCCACCGCCGTGCTGGAGTTCGCCGACGCGGCGCCCGTACGGGTGCGCCGGCGCATCCGGGCCCGGCTGTGGCTCGCCGGCTGGTTCTCCCAGCGCGGCGCCCGGCTGCTGTTCACGCCCACCCGCGTGGTGCTGCGCCGGCCTTCCGGGGCCGTACTGATCGATCCGGCGGAGTACGCGGCCGCCCGGCCCGACCCGCTGGCCACCGCCGAGGCGCAGTTGCTCACCCACCTCGCCGACTCCCACCCGGACGCCGTGGAGCGGCTCACCCGGCTGGTCCGGCCGGAGAGCCTGCACGCCGTGACCCGCGTGGCTCCCCTCGCGGTGGACCGGCACGGACTCACCCTGCGCATCGAGCGGACCCGCGCGCACGGCGACGTACGGCTGGCGTTCCACACGCCCGCCGACGACGTCTCGCAGCTCACCGAGCGCATGCACGCGCTGCTCGCCCAGGCCGGCGCCGCCGCCTGCCCGCGCGCCCTACAGCGGCACCGCGCAGACGGCGACCGGTGACGCGAACGGCTCACCCGCCCGACTGAGCGCTCCGGTACCGGTGCCGACGTGGAACACGCTCACCGTGCCGGAGCGCTGGTTGGCCGTGAACAGCAGCCGGCCGTCCGGCGTGAGCGCCAGCTGGCGGGGGAAGTCGCCGTCCACCGGCACCGTGTCCAGCAGCCGCAGCTGGGCGCCGTCCTCCTCGACGGCGTACCGGGCGACGCTGTCGTGCCCCCGGTTGGCCAGGAACGCGAAGTCGCCGCCGGGCGTCACCACGAACTGTGCCGGGTAGTTGGTGGCGTCCCCGGCCGACCCCGAGGACTGGGGCTCACCCACGGTCAGCCGGCCGGTCGCCGGGTCGTACGCGCAGACGGCCACCGTGTCGTCCACCTCGTTGGCGAGGTAGGCGTACCGTCCGTTCGGATGGAACGTCAGATGGCGCGGGCCCGCGCCAGGCCGGGCGTGGGCGCGGGACACCTCGGTCAGGGTGCCGTGCCCGGTGTCCAGCCGGTAGGTGTAGACAGTGTCGGTGCCCAGGTCGACGGAGAGCACATGGCCGCCGTCCGGGCTCGTGATGAACTGGTGCGCGTGCGGGCCCTGCTGCCCCGGTCCGGGCGCCGGGCTGGAGTGTACGGCCAGGGCGGTGCGCTCACCGAGCGCGCCCGAGGCGTCGACGGGGTGCACGGCGACACTGCCCGAGCCGTAGTTCGCGCTCAGCAGCCAGCGGCCGCTCGGGTGCACCGACAGATGGCAGGGCCCCGAACCGCCCGTGCTCCGGCTGCCCAGCACGTGTCCGTCCGCCAGCCGTACGGCGGTCACCGCGCCGTCCTCGCGCTCGTCGACCGCGTACAGCGTGTGCCCGTCCGGGTGGACGGTGACGAACGACGGGTCCGGGATCTCGACCAGCGGCTCCGCGTCGGTGACCGCGCCCGAGACCGGGTCGTACCTGGTCACGGAGACGCCCTTGCCGCCGCCTTCGACGGAGGTGTAGGTGCCCAGGTACAGCGGGCGAGGCCCCGGTTCGGGCTTCCGGCCGTGAGGCACCGGGGCGGGGTCCGGGGGCGGCGCGGCGGGCGCGGGCACCGTCACGACGGCGGCCGTGCCCGCCACGGCGCCGACGAAGCGCCGCCTGC
>NZ_WWKH01000203.1:0-6204 GCF_009865595.1 Streptomyces sp. SID1328
AGGCGTCCAGGTACTCACGACGGGGGCCGGAGCCCGCCTCCGCCGGCTCCGCGCGCCGCTGCCTCGGGAAGGGAGCCGGGGTGGCACGCCGGTTCTCGAACTCACCCCAGCCGCCGCCCTCTTCACGCTGCTCGGGGTGACCACCCCGCGCGGACCCGAAGGCACCCGGCGCCCGGTCGTCCTCGCGCCGGTCCGACGGGACATGGCGTCCTGCACCGCCCACGGCCGCGCCGAAGCCACCCTGGGATCCGGCACTCCACGACTCACCGCCCCGTGGGCGCGGTCGCGGGCGCGCGGCGAAGTCACCCGTCCCGACGACCTCCCCGGTGCCCCCGGCCGCCGGATCGGTGCCCTCTATGGCCGAGGCGTCCCCCTTGGGAGCCGGCCCTCGGCGACTGTGTCGTCCCACCCCTGCCCTCAGTTCTCCGCGTCCGTGGCGCCCGATGCGGCGCTCTCCGCGAGAAGTTCGCGGAACGCCCTGGCCACCAGCTCCGGGTATTCCATCATCGCCACGTGCCCGGCGTCCGGCAGGGACAGCAGACGGGAGTCCCTGAAGGAGCGGGCGGCCTTGGCGGCCATACGGAAGCCGACGAGTTGGTCACGGCCACCGTAGACCAGCAGGGTCGGCGCGAGTACCCGCTCGGCCTGCCGCCACAGCCCCTGCTGCCCGCCCAGCGTGTACGCGTCCACGATCCCGCGCGCGGAGCGGGTCATCGCGTCCCAGAAGTACGGCAGCCTCAGGCGCCGTTCCAGCTCCTCCACCGCGTACCCGAACGCCTCCGGCGTCACGATCGTGGGATCGCCGTAACAGAGGGCCGTCACCCCGCGCACCCGCTGCTCGGCGGTCCACTCACGGGTGAAGCGGTTGAACAGCGTGGCCACACCGGGCACGCCCAGCAGGGCGGTGGGGACCGCGCTGCGCTGGATGCGCAGCTCCGGCAGGGCGGGCGAGACCAGCGTCAGGGTGCGCACCAGGTCCGGACGGACGGCGGCCACACGCGTGGAGACCGCGCCGCCGAGCGAGTTGCCCAGCAGGTGGACCGGCCCGCGTCCGGCCGCGTCCAGGTGGCGGATGACCGCGCGCGCGTGCCCGGTGACGGAGTAGTCGCCGTCGTCCGGCGGCGGGGAGTCGCCGAAGCCCGGCAGGTCGACGGCCTCGGAGTCGACGACACCGTCCAACGCGGCCATCAGCAGGGACCAGTTCTGCGAGGAACCGCCGAGCCCGTGCACGAACAGCGCGGGCTCGAGACCCTCCCGCGCGGGCGGCCGGGACCGCACCGTCAGGGTGACCCCCGGCAGCCGCACCGACCTCATCCGCTCGCCCTCGCCCACCCTTACGGGTGCGACCCGAGGGAGCACGCTCGCGGCCGGCACGGAAGGTGACTCGGTCGAAGACATGCGGCAATGTTACGAGACGATCACACCGCAGCTCATGTGTTCGCCCTCACAGGCAGGGACACCCCGGGCGCCCGTCCGGTACCGCCGACGGCGTGGCGCGGCCCTGGGCGGTCTCCTAGGCTCGTATGACAGCGCAGCCGCGGGGTACCCGCCCGACCCAGAGGTTCCGGGAGAGATTCCTGGACGGAAGCTGGAAGAAAGGGAGGCCGTCATGGCCCACGACCCCATCGAGCCGGACGAGATCGAGAGCGCCGACGACGACGCCGAGTCCGAGATCGCCGATGTCGAGGCCCCCGAGCCCGACGCCGCCGAGCAGCGCGCCCCCCTCACGGAGGAGCGGGACGAGCCGCTGACCGAGGTGGACCCGGCCCGGGGCAGCGAGGGAGATCTCATCGAGCAGGCCCGCGTGGTCAGGATCGACGAGGAGGACTACCGCTGACCGGACGCGCACCGGGGCCGGGGCCACGGCTTTCGCCGTCGTCCGGTACGTGAAATTCTGCGCTCGCACCGCGCACGCCGGGGTTACCGAAAAGTACGATGGCCGCGCGGCCGACACCGCATGAGGACGACATTGGGAGGCGGCGTGACAGCCATCGAGCAAACAGAGGCAGCACGCCCGCGCGGCACCCGTCTGCCGCGCCGAGCCCGGCGCAACCAGTTGCTGGGCGCTGCCCAGGAGGTTTTCGTCGCCCAGGGCTATCACGCGGCCGCGATGGACGACATCGCCGAGCGCGCCGGAGTCAGCAAGCCGGTGCTCTACCAGCACTTCCCCGGCAAGCTCGACCTCTACCTGGCCCTGCTGGACCAGCACTGCGAGGCCCTGATCCAGGCCGTGCGCGCCGCGCTCGCCTCGACGACCGACAACAAGCAGCGCGTACGGGCGACCATGGACGCCTATTTCGCGTACATCGAGCACGACGGCGGCGCCTTCCGCCTGGTCTTCGAGTCGGACCTGACGAACGAGCCGGCCGTGCGCGAGCGCGTCGACAAGGTGACCACCGAGTGCGCCGAGGCGATCTGCGAGGTCATCGCGGAGGACACCGGCCTGTCCCGCGCCGAGTCGATGCTGCTGGCCTCCGGGCTCGGCGGCCTCGCCCAGGTGGTGGCGCGTTCCTGGCTGCACAGCGACCGCAGCGTGCCGCGCGACCAGGCGGTGCAGTTGCTCGCCTCGCTGGCGTGGCGCGGCATCGCCGGTTTCCCGCTGCACGGCACCGACCACCACTGACCCGCCGACGCGCCCGTGGGGCGTGTTCGCTGATGGCGTTCCCGCCAGAAGCATGCGCGTCCCCTCACCGGGCTAATGTGTGCTGGGTACGGCGCGGCAGAACGCGCACATCACTGACCGTCGGAGGGACATAGCCGTGGAGGTCAAGATCGGCGTGCAGCACGCGCCCCGCGAGATCGTTCTGGAGAGCGGTCAGAGCGCCGAGGAGGTCGAGCGCGTCGTGGCCGACGCCCTGGCCGGCAAGTCGCCGCTGCTGAGCCTGGAGGACGAGCGCGGCCGCAAGGTCGTGGTCCCCGCGGACCGTCTGGCGTACGTCGAGATCGGCGCGCCGACCGCCCGCAAGGTCGGTTTCGGCACGCTGTAGGCGCGATAGCCGTGAAGGGCCCGGTGGCACCCGCCACCGGGCCCTTTTCGCTGTCCCCGGCGCGGACGGCTCGCGCACCCGGTGGGCCCAGGGGAGGATTGCAACGCGCAGGTCACGGGTATGTCGGGCTGTGACCGCATGAGCACGCAGACGTGGGAGGGACCCCTCGATGATCCTCGAAGTGCTCGGTTCGGCCGCGCTCGGACTCGTCCTCGCCTTCGCGGCGGCGCACCGCCTGCCGCACCGGCTGCCCGCCCGCCCGCTGGTCTTCGCCACCGCGGTGGCGGGTGCGCTCTTCGGGGACTTCGTCACGCACAGCGCCCTGGGCCCGGCCCCGGTCCTGCTCACCCTGCTCGGCGCGGCCGTCGTGTCCGCCGCTTCCCTGTCGCTGCTGTTGCGCCCGGCCGGGCGGCTCCGCCGGCGATCCGCGCCCGCGTAGCCGCCCCTGACGGACGGTCAGGCCGCGAGGCCCAGCGCGGCCATCCGCTTGGTGTGCGCCTCGGTGATCCGGGTGAACATCCGGCCGACCTCCGCGAGATCGAAGCCGTCCGCGACCCCGCCGACCAGCATGGTGGAGAGCGCGTCCCGGTCCGCGACGACCCGCTGCGACTGCGACAGCGCTTCGCCCATCAGCCGCCGCGCCCACAGCGCGAGCCGCCCGCCCACGCGCGGGTCGGCGTCGATGGCCGCGCGCACCTTCTCCACCGCGAACTCCGCGTGCCCGGTGTCGTCCAGCACGGCGAGGACGAGTTCCCGGGTGTCGGTGTCGAGGCGGGCCGCGACCTCGCGGTAGAAGTCACTGGCGATCGAGTCGCCGACGTACGCCTTGACCAGGCCCTCCAGCCAGTCCGAGGGCGCCGTCTGCTTGTGGAAGCTCTCCAGCGCGGCGACGAAGGGGTCCATCGCGGCGGTGGGCTCGGCGCCGATCTCGGTCAGCCGGTTGCGCAGCCGCTCGAAGTGGTGGAACTCCGCCGAGGCCATCTTGGCCAGCTCCGCCTTGTCCGCGAGGGTCGGCGCCAGCTTGGCGTCCTCCGCGAGCCGCTCGAACGCGGCCAGCTCGCCGTACGCGAGCGCGCCGAGCAGGTCCACGACGGCCGCGCGGTACTGCGGGTCCGCCGCGGCCGTCGCCCAGTCCTGGGCGGCGACACCGGTGGGGACGCCCGCGTTCTCGGGGTTCTCAGGCTTGTCAGAGCTAGTCATGAGGCGCACAATAACCCGCTCACCCCCTCCCGGAAGCCCGTGGTCAACCACTGTGACCACGACTACGTGACCAATTCGGCCATCGCGTGTGCGGCAATCCGGGGTATGGTGGTATTGCGCCTGCTGAGTGCGCCGACGGTGTTCGGTGCGCTCAACGCCTTTCTGGCAGGGGCGCACGTATGAGGATGCCCGGTCGGTGGCCCGATCGGCTCCGACCTGACAGCCCTCCTGGGCCGTACGGCACCGCGCGTACGGCGAGCGGAGGGACATCCTTAGCGGTTCGAGCGCTAGAGCGTCGGCAGAGGTCCCGTGTCTTACGGCTTGCCCCAGTTGGTTCGCCCGTACGGCGGCCGACGTGCCCGGCACGGTCAGACATGATCCCCGCGCTCGCCTCGCGCCGCACACACAAGAAGAGGCAAAACCCTGACTACGACATTTCGTGACCTCGGCATTCTTTCCGAGACCGCCGAGGCGCTGGAAGCCGTCGGCATCATCAACCCCTTCCCGATCCAGGAGCTGACCCTTCCGGTCGCCCTGTCGGGCAGCGACGTCATCGGCCAGGCCAAGACCGGCACGGGCAAGACCCTCGGTTTCGGCCTGCCGCTGCTGGAGCGCGTCGTCGTTCCCGCCGACGTCGAGGCCGGCCGTGCCGCTCCGGAGGCGCTGACCAGCGCCCCGCAGGCGCTCATCGTCGTCCCCACCCGCGAGCTGTGCACCCAGGTCACCAACGACCTGCTGACCGCTGGCAAGGTGCGCAACGTGCGCGTCCTCGCCATCTACGGCGGCCGTGCCTACGAGCCGCAGGTCGAGGCCCTGAACAAGGGCGTCGACATCGTCGTCGGCACCCCCGGCCGGCTGCTGGACCTCGCGGGCCAGAAGAAGCTGGACCTCAGCCACGTCAAGTGCCTGGTACTGGACGAGGCCGACGAGATGCTCGACCTGGGCTTCCTGCCCGACGTCGAGAAGATCGTCAACATGCTGCCGGCCAAGCGTCAGACCATGCTGTTCTCGGCCACCATGCCGGGCGCGGTCATCGGTCTCGCCCGCCGCTACATGTCCCGCCCCACGCACATCCGCGCCACCGCGCCGGACGACGAGGGCGTGACGGTCGCCAACATCAAGCAGTTCGTCTACCGCGGCCACTCCATGGACAAGCCGGAGATGATCGCCCGCATACTGCAGGCCGAGGGCCGCGGTCTGGCGATGATCTTCTGCCGTACCAAGCGCACCGCCGCCGACATCGCCGAGCAGCTCCAGCGCCGGGGCTTCGCCTCCGGCGCGGTCCACGGCGACCTCGGCCAGGGCGCCCGCGAGCAGGCGCTGCGCGCCTTCCGCAACGGCAAGGTGGACGTGCTGGTCTGCACCGACGTGGCCGCGCGCGGCATCGACGTCGGCGGCGTGACCCACGTCATCAACTACCAGTCCCCCGAGGACGAGAAGACCTACCTGCACCGCGTCGGCCGCACCGGCCGCGCCGGCAACAAGGGCACGGCCGTCACGTTCGTCGACTGGGACGACATCCCGCGCTGGCAGCTCATCAACAAGGCGCTGGAGCTGGACTTCAACGACCCGGTGGAGACGTACTCGACGTCCCCGCACCTCTTCTCCGACCTCGGCATCCCGGCCGGCACCAAGGGTGTCCTGCCGCGCTCGGAGCGCACGCGCGCCGGGCTCGAGGCGGAGATGGTGGAGGACCTCGGCGAGACCGGCGGCCGCGGTGCGCGCGGTGGGCGTCCCGGCCGTGGCGGGCGTCCCGAGGCCGCGCCGGAGCGCGAGCGTGCGGACCGTTCCGAGCGCACTCCGCGCCGTCGCCGCCGGATGCGCGGCGGTGCCCCGGTGGAGGCCGGTGCCGCCCCGGCGGAGACCACCTCCGTCGAGGAGCCGCAGGCTCCCCGTACCCCGCGCCGCCGCCGTCGTACGCGCGGCGGGTCGGGCGAGGCCGCGGCTGCCCCCGCCGCCGTCGTCGAGACGGTCGAGACGGTCCAGACGCAGGAGGCCGTGGCCGAGGCTCCCGCCC
>NZ_WWKH01000204.1:0-5978 GCF_009865595.1 Streptomyces sp. SID1328
CGCGTTGGCCGGGTTCTCCAGCGCCGCCCGGAACTCGGGGGTGTCCAGCACCTCCTGGAACGCGTCGTCCACGCGCTGGTCCTTGTAGATCTGCTGAACGGTCAGGTCGGGGTAGGCGCTGACGAAGACATTCGCGGGCGCCTGGTGGGCCAGGAACCAGTCCTTCGCCCCTGGATCCTTGACGCCGGGGAACCCTTCGCTGTGCGAGAAGACCTTGTCGAGGCGTTCCCCGACCACCGTCTTGGCGAAGTCGTCGATGTAGGTGTCCCAGGAGCCGTCGAAGACGCTGGCGAACATGAACCTGGTGTCGTTGTCGAAGATGACGTGCCGTGCGTCATGCAGCGTGCCGATCTGGCGGAGCGCCGCATGGACGTTCTCGTCGTTCGCCGCGTCGCTCAGCCTGGCGAGGTCCTCACGCAAGGCTTCGGTTTCGCCTTGCTTGATCCTGGTGAAGACGGTGAACTCGTTGGAGACCCCATCCGTCCGGCCCGGATGCTCAGGGTAGGTCGGCTGGGTCGCACCTGTCGTAGTCATCGCGAGGCTCTCCTGCCGCGGATCGGTGCGAGGGTCGCCAAGCGCTTGGGCATGAGGCGCCATCGCCCTCACATGGCAATGCTCACCGCAGACGCGCCGCCTCGCATCTTCTCACTTGATGCTTCCCCACCAGGAACGATTACGTTCCGTGCGGTGTCGCTGTCACCGTGCTGAGAGAAGAAGCCGCGTCGGATGCCGGCTTGCCGAGCCGGTTCGGAGACGGCAGCAACGCGCTTGCGGAAGACCAGTCAGGGGTCGTCGCGTCCCGAGATGCTCCCGAGGACAGATTCGGCCGGCAGCAGGAAGATGGAAGCGGCGGGACGTGCCGGGTGGGCGGGCGGCGCCATTTTCGGGGGACCCACTTCCGCACGGCCGTGAAGACAACGGTGCAGCCGGTCATGGAACAACCCGTTGCACGGCACAGACGGTCGGATCAGCCGCTTCCGCCAAGCCCCCTCCACTGGATCGCCACCCGGAGGCAACCATGGGCGCAGTTCTGGGCGACGTGCTTGGCTTCGCGGCGGCTGTCGCGGTCAGTCCGCTCCCGATCATCGCCATCATCCTCATCCTCGCCACGCCCCGCGGGCGTCTCAACGGTGTCCTCTTCACCCTCGGCTGGATCCTGGGACTCGCTGCACTGGGTGCGGTGATGCTGGCGATCGCCTCTCCGGCAGGTGCTTCCGCCCACAAGCAGCCGGCCACCTGGGTGGGAGCGCTCAAGCTCGCCCTGGGTCTGTTCCTCGTCGTCTTCGGCGCCCGGATGTGGCACCGGCGCCCAAGGGATCCCTCGCAAGCGAAGCTGCCGAAGTGGATGGGCGCGATCGACCGCCTCGCGCCGGTCAAGATCTTCGGACTCGGACTGGCCCTGGCCGCGCTCAACGCCAAGAACGCACCGCTGACCATCGCCGCGGGCGCCTCGATCGGCTCGGCCGGACTGCCGGTCGGGCAGCAGATCGCGTCGCTGGCGATCTTCGTCGTGATCGCCACCCTCGGCCTGCTGGCCCCGCTGGCAGTTTTTCTCCTCGGGGGAGAGCGAGCCAGGACCACGCTCGGCAATTGGAAAGAGTGGGCAGCTCAGCACAATGTCGCCGTGATGGCCGTCCTGTTCTTCGTCCTCGGCCTGAAACTGCTCGGAGACGGCATCTCCGTCCTCACCTCCTGACCGGCCCACCCCCGCCGGCCCTCGGCTGCGAGGTGCGCGTCCTTCGACGCGGCCGCTCCCGGTTGCGGCCGGCGTACGGTTGAAGTACCGAGGGCATCACGCACTCCGGCCCCCACGCCGGGTCGTCCTCGGCGAGAGACGAGTGAGTCCGGGCCGCCCCCGTGGTCGGCGCGGAGACGGGTCGGCACCATGTCCGCCGCGGTCGAAGCAACTCAGCGAGCTGATCACGGCAGGAGCCGCGCTGAGCGCCCGCGCAGGTCCGCAATCCCGCCCAGGAGAGACGTGATGGCCCTGTCCCCGCTGGACATCCACCGGCGGAACCGAGGAGAGCGAACGCTCGTCACGCTTGCCGGCGACATCGGACCGGCCACCACGCCGCTGCTGCGGGCCGCAGTGGAGCAGTGTCTGCTGGACGGCGTCACCGAGATCGACATCGACCTGGCCACGGTCGGCTCCTGCGACGCCAGGGGCTTGGACGTCCTCCTGTCGGCAGCACGGCGCGCCGGCCGGGTCCACGCTCGCCTGCGGCTGCACCATCCGTGCGCTCAGATCACCCGCCTCCTCGATGCCACCGGATCGACTTCGCTGCTCCTTACGGCCCCCGTGAGTCCCGTGCCGCCCACCGCATCCGGCGACCTCCTGAGTACCGCGACGCGGGCGCCCGAGGACCCCGCTCGCCGGCCGGACCAGCCGGTCCTCAGGGACGGTATCCGCCTTCGCCGGCTGACCCGCCGGCAGGCAGAAGACATGCGCGAGGACATCGCCGACCTGGCTGCGGAGTCCGTCGCGGGCACCGTCGCAGAGGCGTACCACGACCGCGGAGACTTCCTGCACCGTTTGGCGGTCACCGCACACCGCCCCGGCTTCGCCCTGCTGGTCGCCGAGACGACGGTGCTGGTCGGTTGCGCCTTCGGTTTTCCGGTGGGCTCCGACGGCTCCGACGGCCGGCCGGGCGGCGGAACGCTGCAGGACATCATCCAGCGGCTCACTTCCCAGGCACGGTTCGTCGTCCTCACCCAGGTCGTGGCCCATCCGCACGCTCAACACCGCGACATCGCCCGCCGGCTGCAACAGCGTCTGCTCACAGACCTGCACTCCTCCCTCGGGGTCACCCTGCTGCATCCTGCCGACCAGGCAGGACAAGCCGCCTTCTCGTCCTGGGGCTGGCAGAACCTGGGGGAGGTCCTGGGGCTGCACGGCACCGTCGCCCCCTGCGTGCTGACCTTGTCCGCCGAAGGACAGCCCTGGGCACGCCGGTGATGCGGCAGTGCGACGGCTGCGCGCCACACCGCCTGCCACGGCCGGGAGTAATGTGAGACATACCGAGAACTTCCGGGCGCACGATGACGGCGGCGCCGTTCCCGGCGAGTGACACGACACGGGCAGCCGGAAACCGCACGGCCCGGAACGGGGTCGCACGATGAACGCCATCACACAGTCCGCCGAGAGTACGGCGCAAGGTGACGGACACTCCTACCGCATGCCCTTGCCCCGGCTGCGCCTCACGCCGGACGTCAGCCACGGCCCGCTGGACGGCGCATGGTGGCCGCGCTGCGACGCACTGGAACTGGAGCTGCCCGTACTGGTCGACTCCCTGGATCCGGGTATCGGCACCCTCACCCGGGTGACCGTGGGGACGGCCGCTTGGCCCGATGCCCCGCAGGAGGTGATGGCACCCGGCCACGTGATCGAGGTGGTGCTGACCGATTCCGCCGCCGAGGCGCATGCCATCACCGTGGACTGCGGCACCGTGGGGCGCTGGGAACTGCTGGTGATCCCCCCGGACGAGCCGGCCCGAGTGGCCACCCGGCTGCTGACCGCTGCTTCCCACCCCGCGAACCCGCTGTCGGCTCCGCGCCTGCTGGCACTCGCCGAGAGCGGCCTCGACGGACAGGACACATGCGAGTCGGAAGGAGGAGCCGGACCCGGCTGAGCAGCCCGGCCGGCTCCGCCCGACCGGCGGGCCGGCCCTCCACGACCGCATGATGGAGCCATGGCACCGACAGATCCGTTGTCGTCCCGGCCCGCCCCCGCCCGAAGCGTGACCGCGGAAGGTGAGGGGGTGACAGCAGGACGGCGCCCGGACCGATCAGAAAGCCTCGGGGAAGCGCTCCTCGGAAAGATCCTCGACAGCGCGCACGAACTCCCGCCCCATCTCATCGGGCCCCTGGTCGCCGACGTGGCGGACCGGCTCGGTGGCCGCCGTCCGCAGGTGCTGTTGCAGGACTACGGCCAGTTGGTGCTCGTACCGCTGCCCGGTGAGGGACTCACCGGCGGGGCACCCCAGGTGATCGACGACTCCGAGGCGGGCCGCTGCTTTCTCGACGCCGTCGCTGTCGAGGTGCCTCAGGAGGACGGCGTCCGGGTCCATCTGCCCCTGCTGGACGGCGGTGACCAGGTGGGGGTCATGGCGGTGACGCTGGACAGCGTCGATGACGACGACCGCCGTCTGCTGCTCAGAGTCTCCGGCCTGGTGGCCGACCTTCTGGTGACCAAGCACGGCTATTCCGACCTGTTCTTCGACGTCCGACGCGATGAGGGGATGAGCGTCGCCGCGGAGATCCAGTGGTCCCTGCTGCCACCGCTGGCCATGATCATGCCCCGGGTCGCCGTGGCCGGGATCCTGGAACCCGCCTACGACGTGGGCGGCGACAGCTTCGACTACGCGCTGAACGGCGACGTCCTCCACGTCGTCATGATCGACGCGATGGGGCACGGACTGGACGCGGCCACGATGGCCACCGTGGCCATCGGCGCCTACCGCCACGCCCGCCGCGCCGGCATCGGACTGTCGGAGATCTACGACTTCATGGACCGCGCGGTGGCCGAGCAGTTCGGTCCCGACCACTTCGTCACCGCGCAGATGCTGCAGCTGGACACGACGACGGGGCGGGTGCAGTGGGTCAACGCCGGGCACCCGCCGCCGATCCTCGTCCGCGACCACCGCGTCGCACAGCGTCTGGTCGCCCCGACGACCCTTCCCGTCGGCATGGGCGGTTCGGAGCCTCGGGTGAGCGAACTGGGGCTGGTGGCCGGGGACCGAGTTCTCTGCTTCACCGACGGCGTGGTCGAGGAGCACAGGAGCGGCGGGGAGGAGTTCGGCGAGGACCAGCTGATCGACTGCGTGAACAAACTGGAGAGGACCGGCCGCGGCATCCGGGCGGTGACGCGCGCCCTGTCCCACACGCTCAAGCGGGCGCGCGGCGGACAGACCAGCGACGACGCGACGCTGCTCATGGTGGAGTGGCGCGGCTGACCTCTCGTCCCCGCCGTCCGTCACCGTCGCGCGGCGGCAGGTACCGCACATTCGTGCGGCCGGTGCCCCCCGCCGCCGGTGCACGCGGAGTAGTGTGGTCAGTACCGAGGGCATTTCGCACACCGGCTTCCACGCCGGGTCGTCCCCGGTGAAGGACGACAGCCGGGCCGCCGCACAGGGGGCCCGGAGACGGGTCCGCATCATGTCGGCGACCTTGTATCCCGCCCTGCCGCACCCCGAGCCCGTCGCAGCCCCGGCCGCGCGCCTCGCCCTGAAGACCGACGGCGCCTCCCGCGGCCTGCTGGACGGAGCCTGGTGGCCCCGGTCCCGGGACCTGCTCAGCGAACTGCCGGCGCTCACGGACGTGCTGGACCCCCTGTGGGGCCGCATCACCCGTATCGCCGTCAACCCGGAGCACTGGCCGGTCATCCCCCGCAAGATCCCGGTGAACGGGCACATCGTCAAGGCCGGCTGGTTCACGGCGGAGATCGACCCGCACAAGCTGCTGCTGCTCTCCTACGGCACCGCGCGCTTCGATCTCCTCGTCATCCCGCCCGGGACCGGGGCGGAGTCGGCGGCCCGGCTGATGGCAGCCGCGTCCGACCACGACGGCCCACCCCTGACCGCGAGCGCGCTCATCGCCGCGGACGCGGCCCAGTACCCCAGCGACCAGGCACCGGACCCGGACCCGGACGAGGCATGGGAGTACGAGGGAGGCGCCTCGACGGTGTCCGCGGCCGCCACCGGACAGACCGGTACGCCAGCGCCTGCCGGTCGGCTGATCACCGCCAGGTGAGGTGGCCGCCATGAACGCCTTCCTGACGGCCATCGCTTTCCTGGTCCTCGTCGCCGCGGCGGCATACGTGATCCACCGGCTCGGACTCCAGCACGCCGACAGGATCGCGGCGTACCGCTACAGCACCCCCCGGCCCGGTCGCCGTGGTCGTGGGACGCCCCAGCCGCACCCCGCACCCTGGGTCGGCATCCGGGCGTCCGACCGGCCACCCGGCCGCCCCGCCCCACCAC
>NZ_WWKH01000205.1:0-6464 GCF_009865595.1 Streptomyces sp. SID1328
GTGCCGGACGGCGCCGCGCCGACCGCGACGGCGGCCGCCGCGGCGGTCACCGCCACCGCTGCCGCGGGCAGCGCCCACGAACTGCGCTGAGCGGCCGTCGAGCGGTGGTGAACGGACGGTGCAGGAACTGACATTCCGCGGTCCCTCGGTCTGCGAGCAGAAGAATCGGCGACCGAACGCCTCGATCGCGGGTCCGGAAGCGGCCGCCTCGGAGGAAGGCGATCTTCCAGTCCGGTTACGCCCACATGCTAGTCACACCGGAGTGCGCCAAGTTCCGAATGGCCCCTCCTGACCCCCCGGACCTGAAGTCGTCGTGAAGCAACCATTGCGACGAGGGGGCGTGATAGAGGACCCACCAGGCCGCGCCGCTGCTGCCAGGCCCGGAAACACCCCATGCGCCCCCGATGCACCGCCCCCGAGGTAGCGGCCGCAAACCCCGAGGAAGCCGTCAACCCCTCCGGGAGGGACCCCATTCCAGCCAACCGAGCGCGCTCACCGGAAGAGGGTGATGACACCGATCAACCAGATGGCCAGAAATGCGATGGCCAGTACCAGACATCCGTACCCGAGGGTGTCTCTCATGGCATGAACCGATGATCGGCCGCGAAGTGGGCGGAGACGAACGGGTTTTCACCCGGACGGGGAATGTCGTCGCCAGGAGAGCGTGGGTAACGGGAGGTAGTGTCCGCTGCATTGCCCAATTTCGGGACATTCAAGAGAATTTCCTATAAGGGGCGCAGAATGAGTAGTGCGGACGACCGCTTCATGGTGACGACCGGGATCGCCCGGCTGTGCGCGGTGCCCGGTCTCGCCGGGCCGGGCCGGCTCGGACTGGTGACGAACCACACCTGCGTGCTGCCCGACCTGACCGCGACGGCACCCGCGTTGATGCAGGCGGGCGTGAACCTGGCCGCGCTGTTCGGCCCGGAGCACGGGCTGTACGGCACCGCCCAGGCGGGGGGCAGCGAGCCGGACGATGCCGACCCGGCCACCGGGCTGCCGATCTACGACACGTACGGCCGCGAGGGCGATCGGCTCGACAAGGTGCTGATCAACAGCGGCGTGGACGCGCTGGTGTACGACCTCCAGGACGTCGGGGCGCGTTTCTACACCTATGTGTGGACGATGTTCGACCTGATGGTCTCCGCCGCGCGCACCGGCGTGCGGTTCGTGGTGGCCGACCGGCCCAACCCCCTCGGCGGGCTCGTCAGCGAGGGCCCGGTGCTCGATCCGGCGTTCGCGAGCTTCGTCGGCCGGGCGCCGGTGCCGATCCGGCACGGGCTGACCTGCGGGGAGCTCGCCTGGTGTCTCAACAGGTCGGCCGTGGCCGAAGTAGCCGGGCGACAGGCCGACTTGACCGTGATCAAGGCGACAGGCTGGCAGCGGCAGATGGACGCGGAGGCCACCGGCCTCCCCTGGATCGCGCCCTCGCCCAACATGCCGACCTACGCCACGGCCGTCGTCTATCCCGGCACCTGCCTCTTCGAGGGCACCAACGTCTCCGAGGGCCGGGGCACCACCCAGCCCTTCGAGACCGTCGGCGCCCCGTACATCGACGCCCGCTTCGTCCCCGCGCTCGCCGAACTCGACCTGCCCGGCGTGCACTTCAGGGAGGTCCGCTACGTACCGACCTTCGACAAGCACGCCGGCCGCCCCGTGCGCGGGGTCCACCTCCACGTCACGGACCGCGAGGCGTTCGCCCCCGTACGCACCGCCGTCGCCATGCTCGGCACGCTGCGGCGGCTGTACCCGGACGACTTCGCCTGGTCCGGCGACTTCATCGACCGCCTCTGGGGCTCCGACCAACTGCGGCGGACGGTCGACGCGGGCGAGGACCCGCTGCCGCTGTGCGAACCGCCCGCGCCGCCCGGCCGGTGGGCCGGGGAGGACGTACTGCTCTACCCCTGAGACGGAAGGACGTCGATGACCGATCCCACGACGAGGGCCCGGACCCTGATCCGCGGGTTCCGGCCGGGTGACGGTCCGCCGCTGGTGGCGGCGTGGTGCCGGAGCGCGCCCGCCGACCCCGTCACCGCGGACCGCTTCCGCTCCCTGGTGCTGCTCGACGCCAACTTCGACCCGGCCGGCCTCCGGGTCGCCGTGGAGGACGGCAGACTCGTCGGCGCGGCCTATGCCGTACGCCGGCTGACCCCGATGACCGGCACCGACCTGGAACCGGAACAGGGCTGGCTCCCCTTCTTCTTCGTCGACCCGGCCGCCCGCGGACGCGGCGTGGGCCGGGAACTGCTGACCGACGCCCTGGACTGGCTGCTCGCCCACGGCCGCACCCGCGTCGACTTCGCCCCGTACACCCCGAACTACTTCCTCCCCGGCCTGGACGCCGGGACGTACCCGGAGGCGGCCGCCCTGCTGGAGTCCCTGCGCTTCCGCACCGTGGACGAGGCGGTGGCCATGCACCGCTCACTGACCGACTACGCCCTCCCCGCCGAGGTCGGCCGCCGGGCCGCCGAACTGGCCGCGCTGGGTTACGCGTTCGGCACCCCCACCGACGACGACCTGCCCGCACTTCTCGCCCTCGCCGCCGTCCACTTCGTCCCGGACTGGGCGCGCGCGATCCGGGAGTGCCTGCTGAACGGCGCCCCGCTGGAGCGGATCGTGGTCGCACGGGACCCTTCGGGCCGGCTGGTGGGCTGGGCGATGCACGGCACGTACGAGTCGGCGATCGAGCGGTTCGGCCCGTTCGGGGTGCTGGACGAGATGCGCGGAACCGGGCTGGGCAACGTGCTGCTGCACCTGGTCCTGGAGCGGATGCGGGCGCTGGGCGCGGGGTCGGCGTGGTTCCTGTGGACCGATCACCAGTCCGCGGCGGCCCGTCTGTACCGCCGGGCCGGGTTCGGGACCACGCGGGTGTTCCGGGTCCTGCGCCGGGAGGCGGTCCGGTGACCGGAGCCCCCCACGGGCTGAGCCGCCGCCGTTTCACGCTCGCCGCAACCCTGCTCGCGGCGGGCTGCGCCGCGCCGCGCCAGGGCACCGGACGGCCCGGCGACCCGCTCGTGCTCACCCTGCTCTCCCACTACGCGAGCGGTGAGCTGAAGGCGGCCCTCCAGGGGCCGGTGGACGAGTGGAACGCCACGCACGACCGGGTCAAGGTGCGCACCAAGGCGGTGGAGTTCAACGACCTGCTGACCACGTTCATGGTCCGGCAGGCGGCCGGACAGGGCGCCGACATCCTCCAGCCGTACTGCCTGTGGAACGGCCAGCTCGTCCGCGCCGGTGTCCTGCGCCCCGCCCCGCCCGAGGACGCGGCGGAGATCACCCGCGGCTACGGCCCGGCGGCGGTCGGCTCGGCATCCGTCGGCGGCAAGGTCTACGGCTACCCCACCGAGGCGCAGACGTACGCCCTCTACTACAACAAGCGCCTGCTCCGGGAATCCGGCGTCACCCACCCCCCACGCACCTGGCGGGAGCTGGAGGACACCGCGTACCGCACCACCCGGCGCGACCGGTACGGCAACACCCTGGTCCAGGGCTTCGGCCTCTCCACCTACGACGACTCCACCACCGTCGGCCAGACCCTCGCCCTGCTCAACGCGGCCGGGGGCACCTTCGTGTCCGGGGACGGCAGGCGCACCGCCATCGACTCACCGGCCGGGCGGGCCGTGCTGGACCTGGAGCACCGTCTGGTCAGCAGGGGGGCGAGCGAGCCCGGTGTCAACGTCTACAAGGCGTTCCGGTCCGGGCAGGTGGCGATGGTGATCAGCGCCGGATGGTGGACCGGCAGTCTGAAGTCCCAGATGGGCGACGCCTATCGGGACGTGGCCGTGGCTCCGGTGCCCGTGCCGGAGCCGGGCGACAAGCCCGCCACCCTCGCCACCGGGTTCATGCTGGGCGTCAACGCCTCCAGTCAGCACCCGCGTGAGGCATGGGAGTTCCTGCGCTGGCTCAACACCGACCGGGTGGGCGTCGGCAAGGGCGCGACGGTGACTCGCATGAGCGCCCTCCAGGTGTCGGTGGGCTCGCTGACCGGCCGCGCCGACGACATGCGGACGCTGCTCGGCAAGGGCGGCGACCCCAACCTCCGCCCGTTCCTGGACGCGTTGGGGTACGCGGTGCCGGAGCCGAACGTGCCGGGCGCGCAGCAGGCGAAGTCGCTGCTGCGGAAGAACGTCGAGGCGCTGTGGACCGGTCAGCAGTCGGTGGACGAGTCGCTGCGGACCATCCGCCGCCAGGTCGACCAGGAGGTGTCGCGCTCATGGTGAACGCCCTGACCCCGGAGACGACCGCGCGGCCCTCGCGCCCGCGCCCCGCAGGCCCGGCCCCGACGGCCGTGGAACCCCGTGTGCGGGCCCGGCGCCATCAGGCGGTCGTCGCCTATCTGTTCCTGGCGCCGGTGCTGCTGTTCTTCGCCGTCTTCCTGATCCTGCCGCTCGGCTTCGCGCTGCTGCTGTCGATGTCCCGCTGGGCCGGGTTCGCCCTGGGCGACATCCAGCCGGCCGGCCTGGACAACTTCACGAGCCTGTTCGCCGACGGCTCGACGTTCCTGACCCCGGTCCTCACCAACACCCTGGTGTTCGCGCTGGGCACGGTGGCCCTGGCGCTGGCGGGCTCGGTGCTGGTGGCCACCTGCGTCGACAACCTGCGCTTCCAGGGGCTCTGGCGCACCCTGTACCTGCTGCCGATCGTGACGACGGTGGTCGCCGTGGGCAATGTGTGGAAGTACATGTACGAGCCGGGCGGCCTGGTCAACGGCGCCCTGAACGCCGTCGGGCTCGACTCGGTGGCGTTCCTCCAGGACCCGGACACCGCGCTGCCCGCGGTGGTGGTCGTGCAGGCGTGGGCGTCGGTCGGCACGGCGATCCTCATCCTGACCGCCGGGCTGAAGTCCGTCCCGGAGTCGTACTACGAGGCGGCCGCGCTGGACGGCGCCGGTCCGGTGACGGTCTTCTGGCGGATCACCCTGCCGCTGCTCCGGCCGGCGCTGCTGTTCGTGTGCGTCACGCAGTTCATCACCGGGCTCCAGTCCTTCGCGCTGATCATCGTGATGACCAAGGGCGGTCCCGGTGACGCGACCGACGTGGCGGCGCTGGAGATGTACCGGCAGGCGTTCTCCTACGGTGACTGGGGCACCGCCAGTGCCGCCGCCTTCGTGCTGTTCGTGGTGATCCTGCTGGTCACCCTGGCGCAGTTGTGGATCTTCCGGCGCAAGGGGGAGGACGCGTGATCCGCCGCCGTTTCCCGTGGCTGTCGTATCTGCTGGTCGTGACGGGCGCCGTGCTCACGGTGATGCCGTTCCTGGACATGGTGATGACCTCGTTCAAGGGACCGGGCGAGTCGGGCACGCTGCCGTACCGGTTCCTGCCCGAGGCGTTCGACCTGTCCAACTACAGGGCGGCGGTCGACCAGCTCGATCTGCCGGTGCTGTTCCGCAACAGCGTCGTCGCCACGACGTTGATCAACGCGTCGGTGCTGCTGACGTCCTCGCTCGCGGGCTACGCGCTGGCCAAACTCCGTTTCCCCGGGCGGGACTTCATCTTCCGGCTGGTGCTGTCGACGATGATGTTCCCGCCGTTCCTCTTCTTCATCCCGCACTTCCTGATCCTGGTGCACTGGCCGCTGGCGGGCGGCAACGACCTGCTGGGGCGGGGCGGTGCGGGGCTGACCGTGAGCATCGTGGCGCTGGCGATGCCGTTCCTGGTCAACGGCTTCGGGATCTTCCTGATGCGCCAGTTCATGGTCTCGATCCCGGACGAGGTGCTGGAGGCCGCGCGGATCGACGGCGCCGGGGAGTTCGCGGTGTGGTGGCGGATCGTGGTGCCGCAGACCAAGCCGGTCATGGTGACGCTGGGGCTGCTGACGTTCGTGGACGCGTGGAACGAGTACATCTGGGCGCTGCTGGTGTCGACCGCCAACCCGGACGTGATGACGCTGCCGGTCGGCATCCAGATGCTCCAGGACTACGTCGACCCGACGCGCACGATGCCGGTGGTGATGGCGGGCCTGGTGCTGAGCATCCTGCCGGTCCTGGTGCTCTTCCTGCTCCTCCAGCGGCACTACGTACGCGGGATCATGCTCAGCGGCCTGAAGTGAGCGGCTCTCACAGGTCGATCATCCTGACCAGGAAGTAGCCGGCGACGAGCACGCAGCCGAGGACGATCAGGGCCAGCCAGAGCCGGGGGTGCTCGAAGGGACCGCCGTCCGGCCGCTCGGGGTGGGCCTCGGCGGTCGATCCCTCGACGGGCGGGGTCTCACCGGGCGGCGGCAGTGAGTCGGTCATGATCCACCTCCTGGCATCGGATGACATATGGAGTACTTCGGTCCGGGGACGCTGCCCGGATGCGGCTGCCCCCCGTCTCAGGATGCGCCGGTGCCGAGCCCGCCGCCGCTCAGGAGCAGCGCCACGTCCAGCACCGCCACGGCGACCGCCGCCGCGAACGCCGCCCGTTCCCGGCGGCGGCCCAGCACCGTCCCGGCCACCGCGATCAGCCCGGCCCCGGCCAGCGCGG
>NZ_WWKH01000206.1:0-4660 GCF_009865595.1 Streptomyces sp. SID1328
TCAGGCCGGTACTGAATCCAGTACCGGCCTGAGCTGCTGTTACGGCTGTCGGGGTGGCGGGACTTGAAGCCACGACCTCTTCGTCCCGAACTCTCGGCGGGCAGGTCATTTATGGTTCTCGGGCTGCTCAATCAGCCGTGGACGGCTTTTGAAGTGCAGCCTCGGTTGCTGAGGTTGCTGTACTTCCGTGCTGTACAGCTTCGGCCTTCTGACGGGCGCCTGCGAGGTTGTTGCGGCAGGCCAGGGTGTTGGGGTGGTCCTCGCCCAGCACCCGGATGCTGTCGGTGAGGGTCAACTAGGGGTACGGACCTGTCGGAACATCACTTTTGTCGGTGGACCTGGGAGGACGGAAGGCCGGCCCCGTCCCGGGCCATGTCCGGGACATCGGCCCTGCCGGCTCAGGTACGCGCGCCTGACCGTGGTGGTTCCCGCCGACCGCGCCCGAGTGGTTCGTCCACACCCTGCTGCCAGGCCGCTTGTACGGAAGTGCCGCAGGAGACCGTCGCAGGGACCCCCGAGCTCTGCCCTAACGTACCTTCCGCCGCGCCCTGGCCGTCGGGTTGAGTGGAACGTCGCCGACGATCCCAGGAGGGGCGGAGCCCGATGCGCGAGCGGAAGAACGAGGAAGCCACGGGGGCCAAGGTTGGCCGGGAGGCGAGGCACGCGCCCGCCGAGGCCGGGCACCCACGGTCCAGGCTCCTCGCCCTCCAGGGCACCGTGGGCAACGCGGCGGTCGTCCAGATGCTCCGCCGGGCCGGCCACGGCCTGGAAGAGGAGGAGCACCGGCACGGGGGCGGCTGCGCCCACGAGGGCTTCAAGGACCCCGCCGTCCAGCGCTCCTCCGTCCACGACGTCGTGCGCAGCCCCGGCCGACCCCTGGACCAGGCCACCCGTACGGACATGGAGTCCCGCCTCGGCGCCGATTTCTCCGACGTACGCATCCACACCGGCAGCGCCGCGAACGCCTCCGCCGCCGAGGTCGGCGCGCGTGCCTACACCTCCGGCAACCACGTCGTCCTCGCTGCGGGCGGGGGCGACGCGCACACCCTCGCCCACGAGCTCACCCACGTCATCCAGCAGCGCCAGGGACCGGTCAGCGGTACCGACAACGGCAACGGGCTGAGGGTCTCCGACCCCTCTGACCGCTTCGAGCGCGAGGCCGAGGCCAACGCCCGCGCGGTGATGAGCCGTCCGGCCCCCCGGGCAACCTCCGGCGTGCAGCGTTCGGACGGTCCCGAGACCGGGACGGCCGATGCGGCAAAGGCGCCCGTGCAGCGCACCCTCGCGGCGGGCCTCCCAAAGGGGACCCAGGTCGTCAAGCACACGGACGAGGGGGACGTCGAGGGGCAGACGATCCTCAGTTTCGGCTTTGGGTCCTATCTGATCTCCGCGGGCGCGGACGGCAAGAAGCCCCGGGCGTCCCTCAAGGACAAGTCGTGGGGGACGGTCGAGGGGCGGGAGGCGTCCCGCACGGAGTACGAAGCGGCTCGCGCCGCGGAGTTGGACCCGGCGGTCCTCGCGGCCAAGCAGAAGCAGAAGGACCTCGACCTCGGCGAGAACTACCTCAGCGCCGACTACCGCCGGATCAACCCGCTCCTCGCGGCCCTCGGGCAGGTCGGCTTCACCCCCGGCGAGATCGCCGCCCCCGGCTTCTCCTACAAGTCGAAGGACAGCGAGGTGCTCGACGCGTGGCGCAGTGTCGCCATGGCGCGGGGGTACGCAGACGAGCAGACCACAGAGGCGTGGGACGAGAAGCACCTCGCGGACACCTTCGACATGTTCGCCCGGATCAACGGCGTGTGGGACGACTTCGCGACGCCCCGCGCGAACGAGGAAGGCAACGTGGTGCGGGGCGACAGCAAGCACATGTACGAGTCGTTCGGCGGCATCCTCAAGCAGCAGGAGAACCACCCGGACGGTGGCTACGTCTCGGTCGACCAGACGATCGAGTGGCCGGCGATCCTGTCGACCACGTACGGCGATCCGTTGACCCACACGTACGTGGCCGGCAAGGAGATCGTCTGGGAGTTCGGCCTCCCGGAGGACCACCGGGGAAGGGCGCTCGGCAGGAACAACCAGTCCGAGGAGGAGATGACCTTCCCCATCGGCACCAAGATCCACATCCGCCGGATCCTCGTGCGGAGCGGCGATTTCCGGCAGGAGCAGTCGGCGAAATACGGCGAGAGCGCGACCGTGATCGTTTTCGCCGACATCCTGGCGGGCCAGGGACCGACTCGAGGGGACTAACCTCGCGCATCTGATGCCGTCGAGTCAGGAGCGCACCCGCAAGGCCGTGGCCGCCGTCTTCGACCCGGCCCGGGCCGCTCCGTCCGGCACCTGACGGCCCAGAGACGGCCCAGCAGCACCGAAAAGCCCCCTCCCGGCGGAGAACCCGCAGGCAGGGGGCTTGATCGTGGGCGCTTACTTCTTCTTGCCCTGGTTCTTAACCGCCTCGATCGCGGCCTTCGCCGCCTCGGGGTCGAGGTACTTGCCGCCGGGGGTGACCGGCTTGAAGTCGGCGTCGAGCTCGTAGTACAGCGGGATGCCCGTCGGGATGTTCAGGCCCGCGATGTCGTCGTCCGAGATGCCGTCGAGGTGCTTGACGAGGGCGCGGAGGCTGTTGCCGTGGGCGGCGACGAGGACCGTCTTGCCGTCGATGAGGTCGGGGACGATGTCGTCGTACCAGTAGGGGAGCATGCGGACGACGACGTCCTTGAGGCACTCCGTCTGGGGGCGCAGCTCCGGCGGGAGGTCCGCGTAGCGGGCGTCGTTGAACTGGGAGTACTCCGCGTCGCGGGGCAGCGGCGGCGGCGGGGTGTCGTAGGAGCGGCGCCAGAGCATGAACTGCTCCTCGCCGAACTCGGCCAGCGTCTCCGCCTTGTTCTTGCCCTGCAGGGCGCCGTAGTGGCGCTCGTTCAGGCGCCAGCTCCGGTTCACCGGAATCCAGAGGCGGTCCGCGGCCTCCAGCGAGAGCTGGGCCGTGCGGATCGCGCGCTTCTGGAGGGACGTGTGGACCACGTCGGGCAGGAGATCGGCGTCCTTCAGCAGCTCGCCACCGCGTACCGCCTCCTTCTCGCCCTTCTCGTTGAGGTTGACGTCCACCCAGCCGGTGAACAGGTTCTTCGCGTTCCACTCGCTCTCGCCGTGGCGGAGGAGGATCAGCTTGTACGGTGCGTCGGCCATGACTCAGAGCGTAATCCACCCCCAAGACGGGTCGCCGCGCCGCCGACGGTTGACGGCTTCTGTTAATTGAGTGGCCTCCGACAACCCCGCCCGAGTAAGTTCCAATCACCGCACGCGCCACTTACCGGGGGGTCCCGTCATGTCCACCGCCGCACCGGGCCGGCTCATCGCCGCCGCCCGGTCCTCCGTCTCCGGGCTCCCCCGCGCCTTCTGGTGGCTGTGGGCCAGCACGCTGGTCAACCGGCTCGGCGCGTTCGTCGCCACCTTCATGGCGCTCTATCTCACCCTCGACCGCGGCTACTCCGCCTCCTTCGCGGGCCTCGTCGCCGCCCTGCACGGACTCGGCGGGGTCGTCTCCTCGCTCGGCGCCGGGGTGATGGCGGACCGGCTCGGCCGACGGCCCACCCTGCTGATCGCGCAGGTCGGCACCGCGATCTCCGTCGCGCTGCTCGGCTTCATGCACGACCCCGTCGCCATCGCGGCCGTCGCCTTCCTGGTCGGCGCCGCCAACAACGCGTCCCGGCCCGCCGTGCAGGCGATGATGGCGGACATCGTGCGGCCCGAGGACCGTGTACGGGCGTTCTCGCTGAACTACTGGGCGTTGAACCTCGGCTTCGCGGTCTCCTCCGTCGCCGCCGGTTTCATCGCCGAGTTCAGCTATCTCGCCGGGTTCCTCATCGAGGCCGGGATGACGCTGGCCTGCGCGGTCCTCGTCTTCCTCAAGCTGCCCGAGTCCCGGCCCGCGCCCGTCGCCAAGGAGTCCGGGGAGCCGAGGACCGGCCTCGGTACGGTGCTGCGCGACCGGCGCTACATGGCGGTCGTGGGTCTGTCCTTCCTCGTCGCCCTCCTCTTCATGCAGGGCTCGGTCGGCCTGCCGGTCGCGATGGGTCAGGCCGGGTTCTCCCCCGCCGACTACGGCACCGCCATCGCCGTCAACGGCGTCCTGATCGTGGCCCTCCAGATCCCGGTCACCCGCTTCATCGAGCACCGCGACCCGCGCCGCCTGCTGGTCGTCTCCTCGCTGCTCGCGGGCTACGGCTTCGGGCTCACCGTCTTCGCCGGCTCGCTGGGCGTCTTCGCGCTCACCGTCTGCGTGTGGACCCTCGCGGAGATCGTCAACGCGCCGACCCAGACCGGCCTCGTCGTCCGCCTCTCCCCGGTCCACGGCCGCGGCCGCTACCAGGGCGTCTACAGCCTCTCCTGGTCCGTCGCCGCCCTGGTCGCCCCGCTGATGTCCGGCACGGTCATCGACCACCTCGGCGCCAAGTGGCTCTGGGGCGCGTGCGCGGTCATCGGCACGGTGGCGGGCCTGGGGTACGCGGTGCTGATGCGGGGGTTGCCGGCGGAGGAGGCGGAGGTGGCGGGCACGCCGGCTTCGGCGGAGACCCGGCCCGCCGTGGAGAAGGCGGCCTGACCCGCGGGGGCCGGTAGCGCGGCTCGCGGATGCGCCGCGCTGCTGCTGCGGGCTCGGGCAGCG
>NZ_WWKH01000207.1:0-4193 GCF_009865595.1 Streptomyces sp. SID1328
CTGCGGCCACCGGGTTGCCGCGCAGGGCGCGCAGCGCGGCGAGGTCGTCCGGGGCGGGCCGGTGCCCGGCGCCGAGCGCCTCCTGGAGCAGGGCCAGGTAGCCGGCCGCGGTGCCGGGCAGGGCGGCTCGGTAGCGGCCCAGATCGGCCAGGAGGAAGGCGCGCAGGCGAGCCGCTTCGTCCAGTGCCTCGTCGACCGAGTCGGCGAGGCGGAAGCAGTCCTGCACGTCCTCGGCGGAGGCCGTGCCGGGGTGGAGGGCGAGGGCGAGGGCGCGGCGGAGCACACGCAGCTCCTCCGCGCCGAACGCCATGCCGCCGCGAGTTCCGTATGGCGTGGGCATGCGGCGACGCTACCGCTAATCGGACAAAAGTTACGAAATGGAACGTGTTGTAACGCGTGTCGGACCCAGGGTTCCCCCGCCCGGCCCTGAGTCCCCCACGGGCCCGGCTACCTGCGCGGCACGTTGCGCTCGTAGACCAGGCGCAGGCCGATCAGGGTGAGCCAGGGCTGGTGTTCGTCGATCACCGAGGACTCGCCCAGCACCATCGGCGCCAGACCGCCGGTGGCGATCACGGTGACGTCGTCGGGGTCGTCGGCCAGCTCGCGCGCCATCCGGCCGACCACGCCGTCCACCTGGCCGGCGAAGCCGTAGACGATGCCGGACTGCATGGCCTCGACGGTGCTCTTGCCGATCACGTTGCGCGGGCGGGCCACCTCGATCTTGCGGAGCTGCGCGGCCTTCACGCCGAGCGCCTCCACCGAGATCTCGATGCCGGGCGCGATGACCCCGCCGACGTACTCCCCGCGCGCGGAGATCGCGTCGAAGGTGGTCGCGGTGCCGAAGTCGACCACGATCGCCGGGCCGCCGTACAGCTCGTTGGCGGCGACCGTGTTGATGATGCGGTCGGCGCCGACCTCCTTGGGGTTGTCGAACTGCACCGGCACCCCGGTCTTGACGCCGGGCTCGACCAGCACCGCGGGCACGTCGCCGTAGTAGCGCCGGGTGACCTCGCGCAGCTCGTGCAGCACCGAGGGCACCGTGGCGCAGATGGCGATGCCGTGGATGCCGTCGCCCAGTTCCTCGCCGAGCAGCGGGTGCGTGCCCATCAGGCCCTGGAGCAGCACCGCCAGCTCGTCGGCCGTGCGGCGCGGGTCGGTGGACACGCGCCAGTGCTCGACGATGTCCTCGCCGTCGAAGAGACCGAGGACGGTGTGGGTGTTGCCGACGTCGATCGTGAGCAGCATCCGGGTCACTCCGCCGGGCGCAGGTCCAGGCCGATGTCGAGCACCGGCGAGGAGTGGGTGAGGGCGCCGACGGCCAGGAAGTCCACGCCGGTGTCGGCGTAGGCGCGGGCGTTCTCCAGGGTGAGCCGCCCGGACGCCTCCAGCTCGGCACGGCCGGCCGTGAGGGTGACGGCCTCGGCGCACTCGCCGGGGGTGAAGTTGTCCAGCAGGATCAGGTCGGCGCCGGCCTCGACGGCCTCGTGGAGCTGGTGCAGGGTGTCGACCTCGACCTCGACGGGGAGGTCCGGGAAGGTCTCCCGTACGGCCCTGAACGCCTCGGTCACGCCGCCGGCGGCGAGTACGTGGTTGTCCTTGACCAGGGCGGCGTCGGAGAGCGACATGCGGTGATTGACGCCGCCGCCGCAGCGCACCGCGTACTTCTCCAGCGAGCGCAGGCCGGGGGTGGTCTTGCGGGTGTCGCGCACGCGGGTGCGGCTGCCCTCCAGCACGTCGGCCCACGCGCGCGTGGCGGACGCGATGCCGGACATGCGGCCCAGGATGTTCAGCGCGCTGCGCTCGGCGGTGAGCAGGTCGCGGGTGCGGGTGGTGACCGACAGCAGACGCTGGCCGGCCTCGATCAGCTCGCCGTCCTCGACGTGCCGCTCGACCTCGAACTCGTCCTCGCAGACCACGGAGAGCACGGCCTCGGCGACCCTGAGGCCCGCGACCACGCCGGCCTCGCGGGCGACGAAGTCGGCGGTGGCCACGGCGTCCTCGGGGATGGTCGCCACGGTGGTCACGTCGACGCCGCCGGCCAGGTCCTCCTGGACGGTGATGTTGGCGATGTCCTCGATCTCCACGGGGTCGAGCCCGGACTCGGCCAGCAGCGCGGCCAGCGCGGGGTCGAGACCGCACTCCAGTTGCTCTTCGCCCTCCTCGTCCGCGCCACAGGCGCAGCCGTCGCCGCAGCCGCCGGTCGGGGCGAGGGGAAGGTCGTCGGTGCTCACGTTCGTCACTGCTCCTGGGGACGCGGGTTCACCCGGTGGACCGAGATGTCACCGGGTAGGGGGGAAGTCTGCGCTCTCGGTGGTGCGTACGGCCAGCGAACGGTCCGCGCGGAGGGTCACCACCAGGTGGCGGCGCCAGTGCGGGTCGTCGCGGTCGGCGTGGTCCTCGCGCCAGTGGCAGCCGCGGGTCTCCTCGCGCAGCGCGGCGGCGGCGACCAGGACGCGGGCCACGTCCAGGAGGTTGGTGGCCTCCCAGGTGTCGACGCCGGGCTCGGCGGTCTTGCCCTCACCGTCCAGGGTGTCACTGGCGCGGGAGTGCAGCTCCGCGAGGCGCTGGGCGGCGCGCTCCAGGGAGGCGGCCGAGCGCAGGACGCCCGCGCCCTCGGACATGATCCGCTGCACGGCGAGCCGGTCCTCCGGGGCCAGCAGGGGGTGCGCGGGCGTGCCGTGGTGCGGGACGGGGGCCGGTACGCGCGTGTGCGGGCCGTTCGCGGTGTGCTCGGCCGCGATGTCGGCGGCGATGCGCTCGGCGTAGACGAGCCCTTCGAGCAGGGAGTTGGAGGCGAGCCGGTTGGCGCCGTGCACCCCGGTGCAGGCGACCTCGCCGCACGCGTACAGACCGGCGACGGTCGTACGGCCGCGGTCGTCGGTGCGGACGCCGCCGGAGGCGTAGTGGGCGGCCGGGGCGACCGGAATCGGCTCGGTGACCGGGTCGATGCCGTGGGCGCGGCAGGCGGCCAGGATGGTGGGGAAGCGGTGCTCCCACATGTCGGCGCCGAAGTGCCTGCCGTCGAGGTACATGTGCTCGGCGCCCAGCTCCTGCATCCGCCGCGTGATGCCCTTGGCGACGATGTCGCGCGGGGCCAGCTCGGCCAGCTCGTGCTGCCCGGCCATGAAGCGCGTGCCGTCGGCGTCGACCAGGTGGGCGCCCTCGCCGCGCACCGCCTCGGAGACCAGCGGCTGCTGGCCCTCGGCGTCGGGGCCGAGGAAGAGCACGGTCGGGTGGAACTGCACGAACTCCAGGTCGCTGACCTCGGCGCCCGCGCGCAGCGCCAGCGCCACGCCGTCGCCGGTGGAGACCGAGGGGTTCGTGGTCGCGGAGAACACCTGGCCCATGCCGCCGGTGGCGAGCACCACGGCGGGCGCGTGCACGGCGCCCACGCCGTCGTGCTGGCCCTCGCCCATGACGTGCAGGGTGACCCCGGCGGTGCGGCCCTCGGCGTCGGTGAGCAGGTCCAGGACAAGCGCGTTCTCGATGGTGCGCAGGCCCCGCGCGCGGACGGCGTCGACCAGCGCGCGGGAGATCTCCGCGCCGGTGGCGTCCCCGCCCGCGTGGGCGATGCGGCGCCGGTGGTGGCCGCCCTCGCGGGTGAGCTGGATCGAGCCCGCGTCGTCGGTGTCGAACCGGGCGCCGGTGTCGATCAGCCGCCGTACGGCGTCGGGGCCCTCGGTGACCAGGAGGCGCACGGCGTTCTCGTCGCACAGGCCCGCGCCGGCGACCAGGGTGTCGTCCAGGTGCTGTCCGGGGGTGTCGCCGTCGCCCAGGGCGGCCGCGATGCCGCCCTGGGCCCAGCGGGTGGAGCCGTCGTCCAGGCGGGCCTTGGTGACGACGACCGTCGTCAGGCCGGCCGCCTCGCAGCGCAGCGCGGCGGTCAGGCCGGCCACGCCGGAGCCGACCACCACGACGTCGGCCGGGATGGACCAGCCGGGGGCGGGCGCGTGCAGTCGTATACCGGTGCTGGTCACAGGGCGGCTCCAGGGCTGCCGAAGGTGAGCGGGATGTTGTCGATCAGCCGGGTCGAGCCGACCCGCGCGGCGACCGCGAGGACCGCCTCGCCGGTGAAGTCGTCGGCGATCTCGGTGAAGTCGGCCGGGTCGACCAGGGCGAGGTAGTCCAGGTCGAGCGGCGGGTCGAAGCGGGCGGCCTCGTCCAGGACCTGGCGGGCGGCCGCGCGGACGGCC
>NZ_WWKH01000208.1:0-4252 GCF_009865595.1 Streptomyces sp. SID1328
CCCTCGTACTGGACGTACTCGGGTCTGGGGCCGGGGCGGCGAGAGGGCGTGCATGGCGTCGCGCGGCAGACGGGAATTGTCAGACAGGGCCTAGGACGGATCAGCGCCCCCGGTCCTCCCGGCGGCCCCGGCGGAGTTCCTGCCGGGCCTCGCGGCGGTCCAGGCGTTCCTGACGGCGCAGCTCCTTCAGGCGCTGCCGCTCGGCCCGCGTGAGCTTGCGCTCCACGCCGACCCCGCCCCAGAACGCGAACCCGGTGATGATCACGCGCGGCGCCCCCGGATCGCCGGGCTCGTCCCGGTCCAGGTGCTCGAAGCCGCCCATGATGCCGATGCCGCGCACCACGACCTCGACCCCCGGCGGCACGATCACCTCCAGACCGCCCATCACGGCAACGCAGCTGATCTCGACCTCACGGTCCGCGAAGAACGCCTCGCGCAGGTCGATCTCGCCGCCGCCCATGAAGGCGAAACAGGTGAACTTCTTCGGCATCGTCCAGCGCCCCTTGCGCTGGAACCCGGACAGCACCGCCACCGCTCCGGTCGAGGTGCCCTCACCCCCGACGATCCGGGACGCCCAACTCCCGCCGTCCACCGGCCGCTTGGTGAAGGACACCGGGGGAGCGGCGGCCGGGGTGGCCGGGAGGTCGCTGGTCAGCGGGGCCAGCTCGCCGTAGGTGCGGGCCCGGTACGCCGACTCCAGCCGCTCCTCGAACTCCGCCATGTCCAGGCGGCCTTCGGCCAAGCCGTCGCGGAGGATCTCGGCGACCCGCTCCCGGTCGGCGTCCGAGGCGCGCAGGTCCGGGACGGGACCGGGGGAACGGCGGTCCGGGGCAGCGTCGTCGGTCATGACAGCAGACTACGAGACGGCCTTCTCCGCGTACATCTTGGCGATGACGGCCTCGATGTCGGGTTCGCGGACGGAGAGGTCCACCAGGGGGTAGGCGGCCGCGAGACGGGCCACCAGGGGCGCCGCCGACTGCCCGGCCGGGAACGCCAGCCACTGGCGTGGTCCCTCCACCCGCACCACCCGCGCCGGGGGCACCTCGACCGGTGGCAGCTCCCGCTCCAGGTCCACCACCAGCGTCCGTTCGCCCTCCCCGGCCGCGTGCAGCCCGGTCAGCGAACCGTCGTACACCAGGCGGCCGTGGTCGATCACCATCACCCGCGAGCACAACTGCTCGATGTCCTGGAGGTCGTGGGTGGTGAGCAGGACCGTGGTGCCGCGCTCGGCGTTCAGCTCCTTCAGGAAGCCGCGCACCTTGGCCTTGGAGACGACGTCCAGGCCGATCGTCGGCTCGTCCAGGTACAGCACCTCCGGGTCGTGCAGCAGGGCCGCCGCGATGTCGCCGCGCATCCGCTGGCCGAGCGAGAGCTGGCGTACGGGAACGTCCAACAGGTCGCCCAGTTCCAGCAGTTCGACGCACCGCGCCAGGTTCTCCCGGTACCGGGCGTCCGGAATCCGGTACATACGATGCGCCAGGCGGTAGGAGTCGCTCAGCGGCAGGTCCCACCACAGGGTCGTCCGCTGTCCGAACACCACGCCGATCCGGGACGCCAGCCGGGTCCGCTCCCGTGAGGGGTCGATCCCGGCGACCCGCAGCCGGCCCGAGGTCGGGGTGAGGATGCCGGTCAGCATCTTGATGGTGGTCGACTTGCCCGCGCCGTTCGGCCCGATGTAGCCGACCATCTCACCGCGCGCCACGGTGAACGAGATCGAGTCCACCGCCCGCACCTCGCGCCGCTCCCGCTTGAGGAACCCCGTCTTCTTGCGCACCTCGAAGACCTTGCCGACCTTCTCCAGCGCGATGAACTCCTCGCCGTCCGCCATCAGTTCAGCTCCCCGTGCTCCGGTACGAACGCAGTCCCGCCCGCCAGGCCAGCCCGGCGAGCGCACAGCAGGCCAGCGCCACCAGCGGGGAGACGAACGCCGTCCACCCCGGCAGCCCCAGCGGATACGGGCGCCCCAGCACATAGGCGGCGGGCACCCAGTTGACGAAGGCCAGCGGCAGCACGAAGGTCACTCCGCGCACCAGCTCCTCGGTGAAGACCGCGGGCGGGTACTGGAGCAGCGTCGTACCGCCGTAGGTGAAGGCGTTCTGCACCTCCGAGGCGTCCTGCGCGAGGAACTGGAAGGCGGCCCCCGCCACGAACACCGCGCAGAAGATCCCGCAGCCGCCCGCCACCATCACCGGCATCAGCAGCAGCTTCAGCGGCGTCCAGGCCACCTCAAGCCGGCTCAGCGACCAGCCCAGCACCAGCGCCCCCTGCGTCACCCGGCCCAGCCGCCGGAGCGCGAACCGGTCCGCCGCGACCTGCGCGAGCACCGGCGCCGGACGCACCAGCAGGGTGTCCAGCGTGCCGTCCCGCACCCGGCGCCCCAGCCGGTCCATCGACCCGATCAGCAGGTCCGCCATGCCGAACGCCACCGCCGACAGCCCGTACAGGAACGCCACCTCCGGCAGCGACCAGCCCGCCAGGGAGTCCACGCGGGAGAACATCAGCATGATCGCGACGAAGTCGAAGAAGGTCGCCGCGAAGTTGCCGAACGTGGTCATGACGAACGACGCCCGGTACGCCATCGTGGAGCGCACCCACATCCCGGCGATCAGCCCGTACGCCCGCACCCCCTCGCGGACCCGGCCGTACTCAGCCACCCTGGACCACCACCCGCCGGGTCGCCGCCGACTGGAGGAGGCGCCCCGCGCCCAGCAGCGCCACCGCCCACCCGGCCTGGAACAGCCAGACACCCAGCGGGTCCGCCCGGCCCAGCAGCACGTCCGCCGGGGCCTGCAGCAGCGCCGACCAGGGCAGCGCCCGGACGACCTCGCCGAGCGTGCCCGGGAAGACGTTCAGCGGGAGCAGCATCCCCGAGCAGAAATGCCCGACGAGCCAGGCCATGCGGGAAACCCCAGCGCCGTCCAGCAGCCAGAAGGTGCTCAGCGCCAGCAGGTACCGGATGCCGAAGCCGACCAGCATCGCCAGGGCCAGCGTGACCAGCAGCGCCAGCCAGGTGCCGGCGTCCGAGGGCAGGTAGGCGGGGAAGCAGAGCATTCCGAAGAGGAAGGGCAGCACCCCCCGCCCGAGCAACTGGAAACAGGACCGGCCCAGGTCGGCCGCGAGCCACCACAGCTGGAGGTCGGCCGGCCGGTACAGGTCCACCGCCACGTCACCCGTACGGATGCGCTCCATCAGCTCTTCCTCGGCGCCCCCGCCGCCGATCGCCAGCGTGGAGAGCAGAGCCTGTCCGAGCCATACGTAGGTCACGGCCTGCGCCTGGTCATATCCGCCCAAGTGCGGGCGGGCGTCCCACAGGGCACGGTAGGTGCAGACGATGATCAGACCGAAGACGGTATTGGTGAACACCCCTGCCGCCGTGGCCGCTCGGTAGGTCGCGTACCGTCTGAATCCCCCTGCCGCGACGGCCACGTACAACCGTCCAGCGCCCACGCCGGTCCACCTCCTCGGACTGCTCGACACCGAAGCGCAGGAGCCTAGCCCCGGCCCCCGCGAACGGCCACGCGTTTTCCGTGACCGAAGCGTGCCGGAATCCGGGAACGGTTCACCAGGTGCGAGAGTCTTCAACCAGGGGGCGCAGAAGGCGTACGAGGCGTACGGGAACGTACGACGAAACAGGAGTCCGTGCACGACATGAGCGACGAGCCGCAGCCGCAGCAGCCGAACGAGGGCGGGGGGCCGGAAGAACCTCAGCCGGCTGAGGGGCCCGCAGCAGCGGAACCGCAGGCGAAACCGGCGAAGAGGCCGGCCGACCGCGCGCCGGCGGAGACCGCGCCGAAGCCGGAGAGCGCCCCCGTGCGCGACTCCGCGACCCCGAACGCCCCCCGGCGGACGGGATCTTCGGCGACGGGATCTCCGGCCACGGGATCTTCGGCCACGGGCGGGAAGGTCCGGGCGGAGAAGCCCGACGAGGGTGCCAAGGGTGCTCCGAGCGCTTCGGCCGCGAGGGAGGCCGGCGGTGTCTCCAAGGGCGCGCCTGCCGTGCCCGCGCAGTCCGGCGCCAAGGAGGCCCCGGCGCAGAAGCCTCCGGCTGCCAAGACCCCGGCCGCCGAGCCGCCGGCCGCCGAGAGCACCCAGGTGCTGCGCCGGGTCACCGCCGCCGGGTCCGCGAAGCCGCGTACCGGTGGTGCCGAGCCGCAGCAGGCGCCCGAGAGCACCCAGGTGCTCCGGCGCGTCAAGGCCGACCAGCCGCCGCCCGCCGAGAGCACCCAGGTGCTCCGCCGGGTCAGCGCGCCCC
>NZ_WWKH01000209.1:0-7713 GCF_009865595.1 Streptomyces sp. SID1328
CGGCGGGCAGGCCCAGCAGGGCCGCCGCCTGCTCGTCGGCCAGCCCCTCGTAGAGGCGCAGCACCAGGACCAGCCGTTCGCGCGGGCTCAGCGCGGCGAGCGGGCCCTGCGGGCGGTAACGCTGCCAGACCGCGTGCGCGAAGTGGGTCGCCAGGTGTTCGCGGGCGCGGTCGTAGGGGTCCTCGCCGGGCGGGTGGTCCCAGTGGGCGTAGGTGTGGGCGAGCGCCCGGGTCAGCAGGCGCCGCGCCCGCGGGTTGGCGTCCGGCGCCTCGGCGGTGAGCAGGGTGGCCGTGTGCAGCAGCCGGCCCGCCGCGCCCGCGACGAACCCTCCGAACTCCTGTGCCCTGTGGGCGTCCTGCACACCCCGCCGATCGCGCACCCCGCCTCCCCCCAGCGCACCCTGCGGCGCGAGAAGAACCTCCGGGACCCGGACACGCGGGGCCCGGTCTCATATGAGGCCCGGCGCGGCCCGGGGGTCAAGAGCCGCGTCGGGACCGCCTTCAGGAGGCGGCGGGCGGCTGCGGCTGGACGGTCATGCGCGCGGACAGCGCGGCGTTGAACCGGCTGAGCAGATCGCAGAAGCTCTCGCGCTCGGCCGGTGTCCACTCCTCGGTCAGCTCGGCCATCAACTGGCGCCTGGAGGTCCGTACTTCCGCCAGCCGCGTGGCACCGCGCGGGGACAGCTGTAGCACCACCGCGCGCCCGTCCTCGGGGTGCGAGGTGCGCTTGACCAGGCCCGAGTCCACCAGCGGGGCCACCTGCCGGGTGACCGTGGAGGAGTCGATGCCCATGCTCGCGGCCAGCGCCTTGACGCCCATCGGGCCCTCGTTGTCGAGGCGGTTGAGCAGCAGATAGGCGGCGCGGTCCATGGAGTTGCGCGCCTGCCCGACCCCGCCGAGCCGCGTCTGTTCGGCGCGGCGCGCGAACACCGCCACCTCGTGCTGGAGGGTGTCGAGCAGACCGCTGTCACCGACGGTTGTCATGTCCATCGACATATCGGGTGTTGTGGGCATGGCCGGAGGCTCGCTTCATGAAGGGGCTGCTGGGTTGGGGGACAGGGTACGCGGCCTGGCGGCGGCCCGTACGGGCGGCGGGAAAACCGGTGCTCGCGGGTCCGGGCACGGGCGCCGCACGCGGGCCCGAACTGCGAGACTTGGGGCATGAGCTACCGCACGGCCCACCCCTTGCGCTCCGTGACCCTCGACGACGTACGCGGAGCACAGAAGATGCTCTCGGGGGTAGCCCGCACGACCGCCCTGGAGAGCAGCAGACACCTCTCCCGCACGGTGGGCGCGCCGGTGCACCTGAAGTGCGAGAACCTCCAGCGGACGGGCTCGTTCAAACTCCGCGGCGCCTATGTGCGCATCGCCGGGCTGCTCCCGGAGGAGCGCGCCGCCGGAGTGGTCGCCGCGAGCGCCGGGAACCACGCCCAGGGCGTCGCGCTCGCCTCCTCCCTGCTGGGCGTGCACTCCACCGTGTTCATGCCGCAGGGCGCCCCGCTGCCCAAGGTCAGCGCCACGCGCGAGTACGGCGCCGAGGTGCGCCTGTACGGCCAGGTCGTGGACGAGGCGCTCGCGGCGGCCGAGGAGTACGCGGCCAGGACGGGCGCGGTGTTCATCCACCCCTTCGACCACCCCGACATCATCGCGGGCCAGGGCACGGTCGGGCTGGAGATCCTGGAGCAGTGCCCGGAGGTCGGCACGATCGTCGTCGGCATGGGCGGCGGCGGGCTGGCGGCCGGGATCGCGGTGACGGTGAAGTCGGTACGGCCCGACGTGCGGATCATCGGCGTGCAGGCCGAGGGCGCCGCCGCCTACCCGCCCTCACTGGCCGCCGGGTATCCGGTGACCGTGGGGAGCCCGGCGACCATGGCCGACGGGATCAGGGTCGGTACGCCCGGCCCGGTGCCGTTCGGGATCGTGGAGGAGCTGGTCGACGAGGTGCGTACGGTCAGCGAGGACCAGCTCTCGGCCGCGCTGCTGCTGTGCCTGGAGCGGGCCAAGCTGGTGGTGGAACCGGCGGGCGCCAGCCCGGTCGCGGCACTGCTGGCCGACCCCGGCGGCTTCTCGGGGCCGGTGGTCTCGGTGCTGTCCGGCGGCAATGTCGACCCGGTGCTGCTCCAGCGGGTGCTGCGGCACGGCATGGCCGCGCAGGGGCGCTACCTCGCGGTCCGGCTGCGGCTCACCGACCGACCCGGCGCCCTCGCCACCCTGCTCGGCGTGCTCTCGGCCGCCGACGCCAACGTGCTCGACGTCAGCCACATCCGCACCGACCCGCGCCTCGGCCTCAGCGAGGTGGAGGTGGAACTCCACCTGGAGACCCAGGGCCCCGCCCACCGCGCCGAAGTCACCGCCGCGCTGCGGGAGTCGGGGTACGTGATCATCGACTGAGCGGTGCCGGCCGGGGCCGGTCCGGCCGCCGTTTCACTCGTTCGGGGAAGGAATCCGAAAACCCGTTGAGGGACGCGATACATCGCGTTACGGTGTGTGACGTGGGGGCCGGACCGCCGCTCGCTCGACGGCCGGTGCCGGGTCCGCGTGCCAGTCATCCGCCTGCACCACCGACGACGGGGAGAGATCATGCCGGGCGCCATCCATGCCGAGGGTCTGGTGAAGACCTTCGGGGACGTAAGGGCACTGGACGGCGTCGACCTCGACGTGCCCGAGGGGACGGTCCTGGGGCTGCTCGGGCCGAACGGCGCGGGCAAGACGACGACCGTCCGCTGTCTGACCACCCTGCTGCGCCCCGACCGCGGCCGGGCGGTCGTCGCGGGCGTGGACGTGCTCAAACATCCCGACACCGTCCGCCGCTCCATCGGCCTGTCCGGCCAGTTCGCGGCGGTGGACGAGTATCTGACCGGCCGGGAGAACCTCCAGATGGTCGGCCGGCTCTACCAGATGCGCGGCAAGGCGGCGAAGGAGCGCGCGGCCGAGCTGCTGGAGCAGTTCCACCTCGCCGACGCCGCCGACCGCCCCGCCAAGACCTACTCCGGCGGCATGCGCCGCAGGCTCGACCTCGCCGCCGCGCTCGTGGTCTCGCCGCCCGTGATGTTCATGGACGAACCGACGACCGGCCTCGACCCGCGCAACCGCCAGCAGCTCTGGGAGGTCATCCAGCAGCTCGTCTCCGGCGGCACCACCCTGCTGCTCACCACGCAGTACCTGAAGGAGGCCGACCACCTCGCCCACGACATCGCCGTGGTGGACCACGGCCGGGTCATCGCCCAGGGCACCTCCGACGAGCTCAAGGCACGCACCGGCGGCGAGCGCGTCGAGGTCGTGGTGCACGACCGGGACCGGATCGCGGGCACCGCCGAGGTGCTGCGCGCCCTCGGCAAGGGCGAGACCACCGTCGAGCAGCACACCCGCAAGCTCACCGTCCCCGTCACCGGCGGCGCCAAGCTGCTGGCCGAGGTCATCCGGGAGCTGGACGGCCGGGGCATCGAGATAGACGACATCGCGCTGCGCCGCCCCACCCTCGACGACGTGTTCCTCTCCCTGACCGGACACACCGCCGAGGCCCGGCCGGGCGCCGCCGAGGACACCGAGAGCACCACCGACACCGAGGGAGCCGTGAAGTGAGTGCCGTCAGCGAGAGCGCGCATACCGTGGCGACCGCCAACCCCTTCGGCAGAGCCGTCCGCGACTCACTGATCGTGGCCCAGCGGAACCTCATCCGCATGGTCCGGATTCCCGAGGTGGTCATCTTCGGGCTGATCCAGCCGATCATGTTCGTGGTGCTGTTCACCTATGTTTTCGGCGGCTCGATGAAGATCGGCGGCAGCACCAGCGCCACCGCCTACACCAACTTCCTGATGGCCGGGATCTTCGCGCAGACCGTCACCTTCGCCACCGCGGGCGCCGGGGCGGGCATCGCCGACGACATGCACAAGGGCCTGGTGGACCGCTTCCGCTCGCTGCCCATGGCCCGTGGCGCGGTGCTGACCGGGCGCACCCTGGCCGACCTGGTGCAGACCGCGCTCACCCTGCTGGTGCTGGCCGTGGTCGCCCTGCTGGTCGGCTGGCGGGTGGGGTCCAACGGCGACACGAACGCCCTGCGGGTGCTCGCCGCCTTCGGCCTGCTGCTCCTGCTCGGCTACGCGTTCACCTGGATCGGTGCCCTCATCGGGCTCTCCGTGCGCACCCCCGAGGCGGCCACCTCCGGCGGCCTGGTGTGGCTCTTCCCGGTGACCTTCCTGTCCAACGCGTTCGTGGACACCAGCAACATGACCCCGTGGCTGCGGCACATCGCGGACTGGAACCCGTTCAGCGCCACCGTCGAGGCGGCCCGGGTGCTGTTCGCCAACCCCGGTGAGTCCACGTCCACCGCCTGGCCCATGCAGCACCCGGTGTGGGCCTCGCTGATCTACTCGATACTCATCGTCGTGGTCTTCCGCACCCTGGCGGTCCGCAAGTACCGCTCGGCCACCGCCTGACACGACGAGGCCCCCGGTGCCGCGAGGGCGCCGGGGGCCGGTCGGGAAAAGGTGTCGGGATCAGCCCGAGTACGGCTCGGCCTTGAGGATCTTCACCTTGGCCTTCTTGCCGTTCGGCAGCTCGTACTCCGCGTCCTCGCCGACCTTGTGGCCGATCACGCCCGAGCCGAGCGGGGACTGCGGCGAGTACGTCTCGACGTCGGAGCTGGCGTACTCGCGGGAGGCGAGCAGGAAGGTCATCGTGTCGTCCTCGTCGCCGTCGAAGGCGATCGTGACGACCATGCCCGGAGCAACGGTCCCGTCGGTGGAGGCAGGGGCCTCGCCCACCTGGGCGTTCTCCAGGAGCTGGGTGAGCTGGCGCACGCGCAGCTCCTGCTTGCCCTGCTCCTCCTTGGCCGCGTGGTACCCGCCGTTCTCGCGCAGGTCGCCCTCCTCGCGCGCAGCCGCGATCTTGGCCGCGATCTCCGTGCGCGCAGGACCAGTAAGGTACTCAAGCTCGTCCTTGAGCTTGTTGTACGCCTCCTGGGTCAGCCAGGTGACGTTCTCGCTGGTCTGGGTCACAGGGTGCTCCTCGTCGGTACTGGGGATACAAAGCATCGCCCTACCCAGAAGCATGTTCTCTCTTGGATGGGCGAAACCACGAGCCTAACAATTCAGGGGCGAAAGGGGGAGGACATAAGCCATCAGAATCGCATCAGCGCAGGTCACGCCGTACGTATTCCGGGTGGTACCTCAGCCCGCGTGGCACCCCAGCAGTTCGGCGGTGCCGCCCTTGGCGGTCGTACGCAGCGTGACGACCTTGTCGACCCGCGTGTCCGGCCCGGAGAAGCGGAAGTCGGCCCGGCCGACCTCGGCCCCGTCGGCCGACTGGGAGCGCAGCGTGCAGTAGCCGTCGACGCCGGCGTCCCGGTGGACCTCCAGGTGCACCCGGACCGCGTGGTCGGTGGCCTGGAAGGCGATGACCTGGGCGCTGATCTCGTTCTTGGCGACGTAGTGGTAGGCGAAGTAGCCGACCAGCGCGAGCAGGGCCACGCCCAGTACCGCGCCGAGGATCTTCAGCCGGTGGTCGGCACGCTCGTCCGAGGAGCGGCCGTAGCGGCCCTCGGGCAGCCGCGTGCTCGCCGTAGCCATGATCGTCCTCTCCGCGGAATTATTCGCCCCCCGATTCGGTCACTATAGAAGCCTGCCGCCCGCCCTCCGACCGCCGCCCCATAGGACGACGTGCCCCAGGCACGGCACCCGTTGACTGCCCCACCGACCGCGGGGCGCCGACCAACAAGGAACGAGTCTTGACTGACCAGCTGCGACTGATGGCCGTCCACGCGCACCCCGACGACGAGTCGAGCAAGGGCGCGGCCACCATGGCGAAGTACGTGTCCGACGGGGTGGACGTGCTGGTGGTGACCTGCACCGGTGGAGAGCGCGGTTCCATCCTCAACCCCAAGCTCCAGGGCGACGCGTACATCGAGGAGCACATCCACGAGGTGCGCAAGAAGGAGATGGACGAGGCCCGCGAGATCCTCGGGGTCAAGCAGGAGTGGCTCGGCTTCGTCGACTCCGGCCTGCCCGAGGGCGACCCGCTGCCCCCGCTGCCCGAGGGCTGCTTCGCGCTGGAGGACGTCGACAAGGCGGCCGGTGAGCTGGTCCGCAAGATCCGCGCGTTCCGCCCGCAGGTGATCACCACCTACGACGAGAACGGCGGCTACCCGCACCCCGACCACATCATGACCCACAAGATCTCGATGGTGGCGTTCGAGGGCGCGGCGGACACCGAGAAGTACCCGGAGGCCGAGTTCGGTCCGGCCTACCAGCCGCAGAAGCTCTATTACAACCAGGGCTTCAACCGCCCCCGCACCGAGGCCCTGCACCAGGCGATGCTGGACAACGGGCTGGAGTCGCCGTACGGGGACTGGCTCAAGCGCTGGAAGGAGTTCGAGCGGGTCGAGCGCACGCTGACCACGCATGTCCCGTGCGCGGACTTCTTCGAGATCCGGGACAAGGCGCTGATCGCGCACGCCACCCAGATCGACCCCGACGGCGGCTGGTTCAAGGTCCCGATGGAGCTCCAGAAGAAGGTCTGGCCCACCGAGGAGTACGAGCTGGCGAAGTCCCTCGTCGACACCTCCCTCCCCGAGGACGACCTCTTCGCGGGCATCCGGGACAATGCCTGACATGAGCGCAAGCGTGAGCCTCGCAGTGACGCATCTCGTCCCTCTCGCCAAGGAGATCGACGAGAACAAGGTCACCCCCGGTGTCCTCGGCTTCATCGTGTTCGCGGTGATGGCCCTGGCCGTCTGGGGGCTGATGAAGTCCATGAGCAAGCACATGGGCAAGGTCGACTTCAAGGAGGCGCCCGCCGAGGGCGAGACCTCCGCCGCGAAGACCGAGTCTCGGCAGGGCTGACCCCGCCGGGCGGAACCCACCGGCGGGGCGCGACCGGAACGACGGCCGCGCCCCGCCGGTGCTTCGCTCATCCCTGGCCCGGTATCGGCACCCCCAGCACATCGCGGGCGTGCCGGGCCGGGGTCATGCGCAGCCGCCACGCCTGCCAGCCCGACTCCAGGCTCACCCCCCGCTCCAGCAGCAGGGCGTAGGCCGGGGCGCAGTCGGTGAGCCGCTCGTCCCGCGCGGGATGCGTGGCGCGGACCAGGCGGGCCAGCTCCTCCTGCGCGACCGCCGTGCCCACCTCGGTCCCGCCCGGCGCCGCGTACGGCAGCAGGGTGCAGCGCAGGAACCGCGCCCAGTCCTCACCGCGCCGGTCGCCGTAGGCGGTGAACAGGTTGAGCGCCTCGTCGCACAGGGCCAGCGCCTGCTGGGTGCGCTCGTTGCCCGCGTCCACCACCGCCAGCTCCAGGCAGGTCCACGCCTCGCCGTGGGGCACCCCGACCCGCTGGAAGTCGGCGCGGGCGTCGACCAGCAACTGGCGGGCGAACCCGGAGTTGCGCAGCGAGCCGGTCTGCGCGGCCCGCTGGTCGCGGGTCACCCGGGCCGAGTGGTGCCGGGCACAGGCCAGCCCGTACACGTCCCGCATCCGGGAGAACATCGTGCGTGAGCGCTCCAGCTCCCGCACCGCCCGGTCCAGGTCGCCGGTCTCCTCCAGCGCCTGCCCCAGGTGGTACAGCGTCCACGCCTCGCCACGCGCGTCCTCGTTGTCCCGGTGCTTCACCGCCGCCTGGCGCAGCCCTTCCACGGCGGGCGCCGCGTCCCCGTCCACCAGCCGGGCCCGCGCGAGCTGGGTCAGCGCCCACGCCTCGCCGCGCGCGTCGCGGGTGCGCCCG
>NZ_WWKH01000210.1:0-3598 GCF_009865595.1 Streptomyces sp. SID1328
CTGGCGGCGGTGCCGGGCGCCCCGGTGCGGGCGGTGGCGGCGGGCCGGGTGTCGTACGCGGGACGGGTGGCGGGGCGCGGCGTGGTCGCGGTGGCCCTGGCGGGCACTTCGCTGCGGACGACGTACGAGCCGGTGCGCGCCGGGGTGAAGGCGGGGGCGGAGGTGGGCGCCGGGGAAGTGGTGGGGACGGTGGAGGGCGCCGGGTCGCACTGCCCCGAGACATGTGTGCACTGGGGGCTGCTGGACGGGGAGACCTATCTGAATCCCCTGGGCCTGTTGCCGCCCTGGCTGCTCGGGCACGGGCCGTCCCGGCTGCTTCCGGTGCTGGGGGTCCCGGTGCCGTCCGGGTGAGCGGCGTCAGCCCGGCGACTCAGCCCCGGACGCCCCGCAGGGCCATGGCGACCGCCGCCTCGGTGATCGTCTCGGGGTGTTCCGCCGCGCCGAGTTCGATACGGCGCACGGCCGCGTCCACGACACCCTGGAGCAGCATCGCGGCGAGCCGGGGCTCCTCGTGCCCGAGGCCGGCCAGCGCCTCGACGATCATCGCCACGAGCCCGCCGTGCGCGGCGCGGATCTTCTCCCGCGCCCCGGCGTCGAGTTCGCTCGCCGAGATCGCCACGACGGCCCGGTGCCGGCGGTCCCCGACCAGGGCGAGCTGCCGGCGCACATACGCCTCGACCTTGCCCTCCGGGGAGGGCGCGTCCGCCATGGCGGCCTCGACCTCCGCCGCCCAGACGGGGAAGTCGACCTGGCACAGCTCCTCGACCACGGCGGCGCGCGAGCGGAAGTACTCGTACACCGACGACCTGGCAAGACCGGTGCGCTCCGCGAGCGCGGGGAAGGTCAGCGCGTCCGTCCCACCCTCGGACAGCAGGGACCGGGCCGCGTCCAGCAGGGCGGCTCGCTGCATCGACCGGTGCTCGGCCACGGAGGCCGCTCGAATCCTTGGCACGTCCCCCACTTTACGGACCGGCCGGGAAACGCGGCAGGAGTCAGCGTCCGAAGCTCGCCAGCTTGGCCCGCAGCTGGAGCACCGACTTGGTGTGGATCTGGCTGACCCGGCTCTCGGTCACGCCGAGGACGTTGCCGATCTCGGCGAGGGTCAGACCCTCGTAGTAGTAGAGCGTGACCACGGTCTTCTCGCGGTCCGGCAGGGTGTTGATGGCCCGCGCCAGGAAGCGGCGCAGCTCCCGGTCCTCGGCCACCTCGACGGGGTTGTCGGCGGCGGTGTCCTCCAGGGTGTCCATGAGGCTGAGCCGGTCGCCGCCCTCACCGCCGACGTGCAGCAGCTCCTCCAGCGCTACCACGTTGGCCAGGGACAACTGACTGAAGACCGCGTGCAGCTCCTCGACCTCCACGCCCAGCTCGGTGGCGACCTCCTGCTCGCTCGGGGTCCGCCGCAGCTTCGCCTCCAGCGCGGCGTAGGCCCGCTCGTAGTTGCGCGCCTTCTGCCGGACCGACCGGGGAATCCAGTCCAGCGCCCGCAGCTCGTCGATCATGGCGCCGCGAATCCGGGTGATCGCGTACGTCTCGAACTTGATCTCGCGCTCGATGTCGAACTTCTCGATCGCGTCGATCAGGCCGAACACCCCGGAGGAGACGAAGTCGGCCTGCTCCACGTTGGGCGGCAGCCCGACGCTCACCCGGCCCGCGACGTACTTCACGAGCGGGGAGTAGTGCAGGATGAGCTGCTCCCGGAGGCGCTCGTCCCCCGTCGCCTTGTACGACCGCCACAGCTCGTCGAGCGTCGAGGGAGCGGGCGGTCGCACGCTGCCGCCGTCGCGGGCGGCTGGGGGGGCCGCCGCCCGGTCGGAGCCGGAGGTGTGCTGGGGCATTCGTCGCCTAGTGCCGTTCTGCCGTGAAGTGCCGTGACTGCCGTGCCGTGGGTGGGGGTGCGGGGTAGGGGCTGGATACCGGGTCGTCGGTGGGCGGGGGCCGCGCAGGAGGGTGCGGGCCGGGCCGGCCCGTCCGTGCCCGAGCTTTCGTGAGCGTAGCGTGACTGAGGAGTCGCGGTGAGCGAACAGTGAGGCGCCACCCGTGCGCGCACCCCTGTGCGACCCCGCTCCCCCGCTTCACCCGGTTCGCTCAGCGTGACCGGTAACGGGAGTCAACTCCGGTAAATCCCAAGGGCGTAGAGGATTCCCCCGGACGGCCGAACACCCTCGGTCAGGACGGGTGCGGGTCCTTCCTGAGCGGGAGCATCGCCTGGCGTGTCAACTTCCAGCCGTCGTCGTGTCGTTCGACATAGCCAAGCGCTCGAAGCTCGTACAGCCGGGCGACGGCCTCCTCTCGGGTGGTGCGCGCCTCGCGGGCGATCTCCTCGGGCCCGGCCGTGCGGGCGGCCGGCAGGGCGGCGAGGACGGTGGCCGCGTCGGGGTCGAGCAGGTCACGCGGGAGCACCGGGCCACGCCGGGGCGGTGCCAGTTCACCGATCCCGCCGACGAGTTCGACGACATCCGCCGCGTCGGTGACGAGCACCGCTTCCCCGCGCAGCAGTTCGTGCACCCCTGCGGAGCGCCCGCTCGTCACCGGGCCGGGTACTCCCATGGTGAATCTGCCGAGCCGCTGGGCGGCTCGGGCCGTGGCGAGCGAGCCACTGCGGCAGGCGGCCTCCACGACGACCGTGCCCCGCGTGAGCGCGGCGATCACCCGGTTGCGGACGATGAAACGGCTGGGCGTCGGATGATCACCGGGCGGCAACTCCCCGATGACGAGGCCCTGTTGAGCGATCCGGTCGAGCAGCGCGGCGTGCCCGCGCGGATACGCCTGGTCCACCCCCGAGGCCAGCACGGCGACGGTGGCTCCGTCGGCCGCGAGGGCACCCCGGTGTGCGGCGCCGTCGACCCCGTACGCCCCGCCGGAGACGACGACCCAGCCCTGTTCGGCCAGCCCGGCGGCGAGCGTGGCCGCCACATGGGCGCCGTACTCGGTGCAGGCACGGGCCCCCACGACGGCCACGGAACGCAGCGCCCACATCCGCAGCCCCGGTCTGCCGCGCACCCACAGCCCCACCGGGCGTCCGTCGCCCAGGTCGTCGAGCTGGGCGGGCCACTCGGCATCCCCGGGACACACGAACCGCGCCCCCGCTTCCCGCGCGGCCGCCAGATCCGCCTCCGGCTCGGCACGCTCCGCCCGTGCCAGCAGTCCCCGCCAGCGGGCGCCTTTCACCCCTGGCAGCGGGTCGCCGCCCTCCCGCAGCCGCCGCACCACCTCCGGCACCCCGAAAAGCCGCAGCCACCGTCCGCCGACGTCGTCACCGGGTTCGATCACGCGGGTGAGGAACACCCGCCCGATCCGCTCCTCCTCCGCCCGGTCCGCCGTCATGCCAGGGCTCCGATGGCCATGGGGACGCCTCGGGGGATGCCGGTGCGCAGTTGCAGGGCGAGGGCCACGTCCCCGGCGTCCGGGCGGTCGTGTCCGAGCAGGTCGGCGACGGTCCACGCGACCCGCAGCACCCGGTCGATGCCGCGTGCGGTGAGCACGCCCCGCTCCAGATTGCGTTCGGCCTCGTCCATCGCGCCCGCGACGGCGTGGAAGCGGCTGCGCAGCTCCCGGCCGGGCACCTCGCTGTTGGTGGCCCACGGGGTCCCGGCCAGCC
>NZ_WWKH01000023.1:0-1269 GCF_009865595.1 Streptomyces sp. SID1328
ACCGGCCGGACGGTGGCCGCCTGGGCCGCCTCCCGCTGCGCGGGCCACGGGTCGCGCTGCTGCGCGATGAGGTGCCGGGGCAGCAGGACGACCACGCCGGTGCCGCCGCGCGAGGAGGGGCGGTAGCTGACGTTGATCCGGTACTTGAGCGCGAGCAGTCCGACCACGGCGAGGCCCAGCCGGGTGCCCTGGAGGGAGGCGAGGTCGGCCATGCTGCCGGCCACCGCGCCCTCGGCGTGCCGCATGGCCGCCTCGGACATGGTCAGTCCGCTGTCCTCGACGGTGACGACGATCCCGGCCCGGTGCTCCTCGACGTAGACGTGCACCTCGTCGGTGGGCGGAGAGAAGTTGGCCGCGTTGTCGATCAGTTCGGCGAGGAGGTGCATCACGCCTTCGGCGGCGAATCCGGAGATCGCGGCCTGGGAGGTGAAGTGCAGCCGCACCCGCTGGTAGGCGGCGATGCGGCCGATGGCACCCCGGAGGATGCTCTCCATCCGGATCGGCTTGTTCCAGGTACGGCTGGTCTTGCCGCCCATGAGCAGCGCCAGCCGGTCGGCGATCAGCACGAGCTGGGAGGTCTTGTGGTCCAGCCGCATCAGGTCACCGAGCATCTTGCCGTCGTGTTCGTCCTGCATCGCCCGCAGGTCGGCGAGCATGCTGACGGCCTTGGCCTGTACGCGGCTGAGTGCCTTGGTGGAGGCGATCCGGGCACCGCCCGCGCGCCGCTCGCTGCGCGCCAGTTCGCGGACGACCAGCTCGCTCAGGTCGTGCATCAACGGCATCCGGGGCAGCGTGAGTTCACCGAGGACGGTGTCGGCCGAGCGGCCCTCGGCGAGCCGGGCGACGGCGGCGGGCAGCGTCTCCCGGCCGAGCCGGTCCGCCTCGGCCAGCACCTCGTTGAGCGCCTCCTGGATCTGCCGGGACTCCTCGTCGGCGGCGGCCGCGCGGCCCACGGCCTCCTCCAGGGCGCCGGCGGAGAGCTGGGCGAGCCGGCGCAGGTTCTGGTCGTTGGGCATCGACACGCCCGCGAGCGCGTCGGCGGCGCCACTGCCGGTCAGCACCAGGTTGTGCAGGGAGGGCAGCGTGACGTTGACCAAGTGGCCGGTCTGTGCGGCCGTTTGCTGTGCCTGCGCGCGGAGCCGGTCGTTCTCGGCGGCCTGGGTGGCGGCGGCGAGCCTGGCCCGGCGGACGAGGAGGTGTCCGACGAGCACCGCGACGGTGACGCACGCCCACCCCGCGCCCGCCACGATCAGGGTCCATCTGCGGGTG
>NZ_WWKH01000211.1:0-2976 GCF_009865595.1 Streptomyces sp. SID1328
GGTGCGGACCATCGAGGCGGGCGGCGCGACCCCCCGGCGCCGCTTCCCCGGCACCGGCACCTCCCCGGCACCGGTGCCGACGACAAGGGCCCCGCGGCCGAGTCCCGCGGGGCCCTTCGTCGTGCCCGCACTCTCGCGCCGCACCCTTATGTGATCGACGCCACTCCGGAATCCGGGCCACCGGTACAACCCCCGGCCGTCCTCACGCATCGAACCAGGCACCGGGATCAAGAAAACGGTGAGAATCGAGGGACCTGCGTTCGGAGGGGGACGCAGGTCCCTGTCTCTTTCCGAGCCGCCCGCTCACCCCTTCTTGCGCGGTACCTCGGGCACCGCGAGCAGCGGCAGCCGCAGCGCGCCGAAGGCGTCCGCCGGGACCGCCGGAGTACGCGGCGCCACCGCCTCAAGCCGCTGGTACGCCGCCCCCGGCGCCGGCCGCGGGTCCTCCTCGCCCTTGTTCGGCCAGTACGCCATGGCCCGCTCGGCCTGCGCGGTGATCGTCAGCGACGGGTTCACGCCCAGGTTCGCGGAGACCGCCGCCCCGTCCACCACCGAGATGCCGGGGTGCCCGTACAGCCGGTGGTACGGGTCGATCACGCCGGTCTCCGCGGAGTCGCCTATCGGACAGCCGCCGAGGAAGTGCGCGGTCAACGGGGTGCCCATCAGCTCGCCGACATTGCTGCCCGCGAAGCCGTTGATCTCGGCGGCGAGCGCGGAGGCGGCCTCGGTGGCGGCCTTGATCTGGGTCGGGTTGGGTGCCCCGTGGCCCTGCCGGGCGGTCAGCAGGCCCTTGCCGACGCCGCCGGGCTTCAGATACGTCGTCAGGGAGTTGTCCAGCGACTGCATCACCAGGCCGATGATGGTCCGCTCCGACCAGCGCCGGTTGGAGAACGAGCGGGCGAACTGCACCGGATGCCGGACCGCGTGCGCGACCCAGCCGAGGACGCGGGAGGAGCCCTCGGCGTAGGGCACCTGGAGGATGGTCAGGCCGCCCATCGAGTTGGAGCCCCTGCCGTAGCGGACCGGCTCGATGTGGGTGTCGGCGTCCGGGTGGACGGAGGACGTGATGGCCACCCCGCGCGTGAAGTCGACCTTGTCCGCGCCGTGCGCCTTGCGGTAGCGCCGGTCGTCGGTCTGGGCGCCGACCAGGGCCTCGGAGTTGGTGCGGGTGAGGTCACCGAGCCGGGCGCTGAGGTGGGGCAGCAGGTGGCTGGCCTTCATGCGGTGCAACAGGGTCTGGGTGCCGTAGGTGCCGGCCGCGAGGACGACCCGGCGGGCGGTGAACAGCCGCCCCTGGCCGGTGCGTTTGCGGTCGGTCGGCAGGGTGGCGACCGCGTAGCCGCCGCGCGAGTCGTCCGTGACGGAGACGACGGTGGTCAGCGGGTGCACCACCGCGCCCGCCTTCTCCGCGAGGTACAGGTAGTTCTCGTTGAGGGTGTTCTTCGCGCCGTGCCGGCACCCGGTCATGCACTCGCCGCACTCGGTGCACGCCCGCCGCGCGGGCCCGGCGCCGCCGAAGTACGGGTCGGCGACCTGCTCGCCGGGCCGCGCCTTGGCCGTGCCGTCGGCGTCCTCGCCGTCCCCGAAGAACACGCCGACCGGCGCCATGTGGAAGGTGTCGCCGACGCCCATCCGCTGCGCCGCCGCCTTCAGGTGCGTGTCGGAGGGGGTGGTCGTCGGGTTGAGCCGGACCCCGAGCATCCGCCTGGCCTGGTCGTAGTACGGCGACAGCTCGTCCTGCCAGTCGGTGATGTGCCGCCACTGGGCGTCCTCGAAGAACGGCTTCGGCGGCACGTACAGGGTGTTGGCGTAGTTGAGGGAGCCGCCGCCGACGCCCGCGCCGGCCAGCACCATGACGTTGCCCAGCAGATGGATGCGCTGGATGCCGTACAGGCCGAGCCTCGGGGCCCAGAGGTAGTTGCGCAGGTCCCAGGAGTTGCGGGGCAGGGTGGCCGGGGTGAAGCGGCGGCCCGCCTCCAGGACGCCGACGCGGTAACCCTTCTCGGTCAGGCGCAGGGCGGTCACCGAGCCGCCGAAGCCGGAGCCGACCACGAGCACGTCGTAGTCGTAACCGTCGTCGCGCCCTTCCTCGTTCCGGGTCTGGACAGTCTTCTCCTGCGGCACGTGCTCTCCTCGTCGAGAACGGTGGTGGAACGGGCGGATCGGGTCGGCGGGAGGGCGTCAGCGGAAGCGGAACGCCTTCATCACCTTCAGGCTGCGGCTCATGAAGGCCGCGTACGCGGCGTCGTCCATGCCGAGCGAGGGCGCCATGGGCAGCAGCCGCTGGCGGGCGACGGTCTGGGCCTCGGTGTACTTGAGGATGCCCTCGGAGCCGTGGCGGCGGCCGAGGCCGGAGTCCTTCATGCCGCCCATCGGGGACTGGGCGCTGCCGTACGCGGGGGCGTACCCCTCGTTGACGTTGACCGTGCCGGTGCGCAGCCGGGCGGCGATCTCCGTGCCGCGCTTCGGACTGGTCGTCCACACCGAGGCGTTGAGGCCGTACGGCGTGGCGTTGGCGCGCTCCACGGCCTCGTCGTCGGAGCCGAAGCGGTAGACGGAGACGACCGGGCCGAAGGTCTCCTCGGCGCAGACGGACATGGTGTCGTCGACGCCGTCGAGGATGGTCGGCTCGAAGAAGTAGGGGCCGATGTCGGGCCGGGCCACCCCGCCCGCGAGCACCTTGGCGCCCTTGGCGACGGCCTCGGTCACATGCGCCTCGACGGCCTTGAGCTGGCGTTCCCCGGCCAGCGAGCCCATGTCGGCGCCGTAGGCGAGGGCGGTACCGAGCCGCATGGCCTTGGTACGGGCGGCGAAGCGCTCCAGGAAGGCGTCGGCGACCGACTCGTGGACGTACAGCCGCTCGATGGAGATGCAGAGCTGGCCGGCCGAGGAGAAGCAGGCGCGGACGGCACCGGCGGCGGCCTTCTCGATGTCGGCGTCCTCCAGGACCAGCATGGCGTTCTTGCCGCCGAGTTC
>NZ_WWKH01000212.1:0-3313 GCF_009865595.1 Streptomyces sp. SID1328
GAACGGCGCGGTGCCCCGGTCCCGGTAGAACCGCGCCAGGCCCAGCACCCCGCCCCGCGCGGCCAGCGGCACCGCCATCCTGGAGTACGCGCCGTTCGCCTGCGCGACCTCCTGCCCGCCGTGCCCGGCCGGCACCGTGTCGTGCTCGGTGATCAGCACCGGGCGCCCCCCGGTCAGCACCTCCTCGTACTGCGAGGTGAGCCCCGGCTCCATCACAGAGCCGACCTCCTCCGCCCGGTGCCCGTCCGCCGCCCGCACGGACCGGAACCCGGCACTGCGCAGCAGCAGATCGCGCCCCAGGGACTCCACCGCCGGCACATCGCCCCGCAGCACCGCGTCCAGTACGTCCACCACGATGGTGTCGGCCAGGTCCGGCACACCGATGTCGGCGAGTTCCTGCGCGGTGCGCACCGTGTCCAGGCTGGTGCCGATCCGGGCGTTCGCCTCCCGCAGCATGCTCAGCCGGACCTGCGCCCGGTGCCGCTCGGTGGCGTCCACCACGCTGAGCGCCACCCCTGGCAGCCCGCCGTCCGCGTCCCGCAGCCGGAACGCGGACAGCGCCAGCACCCGGTCCGGCGCGTCCGGCGTGGCCCCGCCCGCCACCTCCAGGTCCCGCCGGGGCTCCCCGGTGGCCAGCACCTCGTGCAGCATCGCCTCCACCGGCTCCTGGTGCAGACCGGCCGCCCAGTGCCGCAGCGGCTGCCCCAGCGCGCCGCCCAGCGGCAGTACGGCGAAGTCCCCGGCCGCCTCGTTGAAGCCCATCAGCCGCAGCGTGCCGTCGAGCACGTACAGCGGGTGCGGCGAGTCGGCGAAGAGCGCGTCGAGCACGGCCCTGTCCAGGCCACGGCCACGATCCGGAGCCCTGCTGTGCGATGAGTCCACCCCTCCAGACTGCGCCCGCGAGCCGCGTCGTGTCGTCCCGGCCTGACCCCGTCCGCACCGTTCGTGCGCCCCGCCCATCTGTGCCAAGCTCGACACATGACTCCCGCGAACACGACCGGCGACGAAGGCACCACGCTGTACTACGGCGACCTGTCCGCGCCGCACGTGCTCCAGGTCTTCCTGGAGATGCGCGACCGTGCCTCCGCCCGTATGGCCCAGACGCTCCTGGACACCATCCGGAAGGGCGCCGACGACGGAAAGTACGTGGTGAAGTTCCACTTCGCCGGGACGATGGACGACACCGTGGGCGGCAACGGCGACCAGAAGGCGCTCGGCGCGCTGGCCGCAGCGAGCGACGAGGGGCAGAAGCAGTTCATCGAGTACCTCGGCGCCCTCTTCGACAACCAGCCGTTCCCGCCCGCCGATGACAAGTTCGCGCAAGGGGCCGTGCTGCTGTCGGTCGCCGGTGACGTGGACGGCCTGCGCTCGGCCGACTTCGACCGCAAGGTGTCCGACGACACGTATCTGACCTGGGCCGGGGAGTCCGTCTCCACCTTCGAGACCTTCGGCCTGCCCGGCACCCCGGCCGTCTGGTACGACAAGGAGAACATCCCGGTCACCACGGTCGAGGGCGAAGTGGACACCGACCCGCAGAAGTTCCTCGCCGCGATCAGGACGTCCTGACTCCGCCGGATGCGCGCCCGTCCCGCTGGGTAGGGAACGACCGTCCGGCCGTCGGGCCGGGCGGCCTACGCGCGCGCGGACGGGCGCGGGAGGGGACGGGGCGATGACTTCCGAGCGGGAGGCCGGCGGCCGGGTGCTCGCGGTGGCGGTGTACGACGGACGGCTGCTGCTGGTGACCCAGGGGGACGGCGGCCCCTGGACGCTCCCCTCCGGCACCGCCGAACCGGCCGAGACACCGGGCGCGACGGCCGAGCGGGTCGTCTACGAACTCACCGGCCATCTCGTCGACGGCACCGAACCGCTCGGCCCGGCCGACGGCGAGTCCCCGGACGCCGTCCCGGCCGTGGTCTGCCAGTTGCTCACCGGCTCGCCCTCCGGCGGGGCCTCGCTGCCGGCCGAGCAGATCCGCTGGGTCGCCTTCGAGGAGGCCGAGCAGGACGCGCTGCCGCCGGCCGTGCGCACCTATCTCCAGGGCCACAGCCCGGTCTGATCAGCCGTCGAGGAACTTCTCACGGTCCACCACCGCCCGGTCGTCCCCCCCCGCGACCCCCGACCCCGGCACGTCCCCACTGCCCAGCGCCACCGCCGTGTCCGCCTCGGACACCTCGTAGCCACCCCTCCGCCCACTCCAGGGCCTGTCTGTCTGCCGCTCACACGACAGGGGAGTTGCGAAAGCCGTCGGCAAGCACACATCCGACTGCCTGCCCGGATCAGTGGTGGAGAAGCCTCGCCAGCAGCAGATACGCGCGCTGCTCGGCCGCCGCCAGGACCGCCGGGTCGATGCCCGCCGACAGCAGTTCGCCTGCCGCCGCGTCGTCCGCCTCGCGCAACTCGACGACGCTGACGGCCAGATGGACCGGGATCACCGGAGGCGGCGGCCGGGACGGGAAGGCCAGCGCCCGCTCCGCCCGCTCGGTCGCCTCGGTGCACTGCGCGAGCGCCCGCTCCACCCGTACCGACGCCCGGTCGTGCACCACCAGCAGCGCGCACACCAGCGCGATGGCGATGCCGAGCAGCGAGCCGAGCCCCCGGTCCGCGATCAGCTCCTCCGGCGACTCCGGGTCGGCCAGATCGCTCAGCAGTAGCGCCAGCGGGGTCAGGAAGACCACGCCCAGGCCGTAGTTGCGCACGACCACGTACTCCAACAGGAACTCCAGCGCCACGATCACCAGCGCCAGCGGCACCGGCGCCGGATGCCCGGCCAGCACCCCGAGCGCGATGATCAGGCCGAGCGCCGTCCCCAGGGTGCGCTGCACGGCTCGCTGGACCGTGGTGCGGACGTTGACCGAGTGCAGTACGGCCGCCGCCGAGATGGCCGCCCAGTAACCGTGGCCGAGACCGAGCGCCAGTGCGGCACCGCCCGCCACCAGTGTGCCCAGCACCATCCGCAGCGCCGGTACCAGCAGCACCGACACCGGCTTGTGCCCGCCGGGCCGCCCCCGCACCAGCACCCAGGCCCGCCGCGCCTCCGGGTCGTCCGGCACCGGCGCGCGCGGCGAGAAGCGGCGGCCCGGCTCCGCAGGCAGCGAGGAGTACGCGGCCAGGCCGGCCAGCACCTGCGGACACCGCTGGTGCCGGTCCGCCAGCATGCCCGCCTGGGTCCGCAGCAGCCGGGCCAGCTCCGGCGGGTCCTCGGGCGTGCCGCGCGTGGAGTCGATCAGCAGCGACCAGGCCAGATCGGTCAGCCGGACACAGGTGTTGTCCTCCCCGGGCCGCTCGGAGGTGGTCGGCGGGGCGGGCCCGAGCG
>NZ_WWKH01000213.1:0-2879 GCF_009865595.1 Streptomyces sp. SID1328
GGGGGAGGGGTTCGGTGGCGCAGGACACCAGAGAGCGCGCGCCGAGGGCCGGGGGCCCGCGCGACGGAGGCTCGGGGCGGGGCGGCGGCCGGGGCCGCGGCGCGAAGCGGGGCGGGCGGCGCGCGCTGCGCTGGTCGGCGAGTGTGCTGGCGCTGCTGATACTCGGCACGGCCGGCGCCGGATACCTGTACTACCAGCATCTCAACGGCAACATCCAAAGGGGCGCGCGCAGCGGCAGCGACGACTCGCGGGCCCAGCGCACCCGGCCCAACGCGGCCGGCCAGACCCCGCTGAACATCCTGCTGATCGGCTCCGACAGCCGCGCCTCCGCGGAGAACGTCAAGCTCGGCGGCAGCAAGGACAACCGCGACAACCCGCCCCTCGGTGACGTGCAGATGCTGATCCACGTCTCCGCGGACCGGCGAAGCGCCGCCATGGTGAGCATCCCCCGCGACACCCGCGTGGACATCCCCGAGTGCAAGGACGCCAGGACCGGACGGGTCTACCCGGCGACCAACGACATCATCAACACCACGCTCGCCCGGGGCGGCGCCGGCTGCACGCTGGCGACCTGGGAGAACCTCACCGGGGTCTACATCGACCACTGGATGACGATCGACTTCGCCGGTGTGGTGCGGATGGCGGACGCGATCCGCGGGGTCGACGTGTGCGTCAACCAGAACGTCTGGGACCGCTCCACCGCCGCCCAGCGCGGCGGCTCCGGCCTGAAGATGACGGCGGGGACGCACAAGGTCAAGGGCGAGCAGGCCCTCCAGTGGCTGCGCACCCGGCACGCCTGGGGCAGCGACGTGATGCGCGCCCGCGCCCAGCACATGTACCTGAACTCGATGATCCGCACCCTCAAGGGCCAGAACGTCTTCACCGACAGCGGCCGGCTGATGGACCTCGCCGAGGCGGCCACCAAGTCCCTGACCGTGTCCGACGAGATCAGCAGCGTCAAGAAGCTGTACGACCTCGGCATGGAGCTGAAGGCGGTGCCGACCAACCGGATCACCTCGGTGACGATGCCGAACATCGAGGACCCGCAGAACAGTTCGCATGTGCTCCCCGCCCAGGGCAGCGCCGACAAGCTGTGGCAGATGCTCCGCGAGGACGTCTCCCTCGACAAGAACGGTAAGCCGGCCAAGAAGACGGTCGCGGACGCCGAGCCCGCCAAGGCGCCCTCGGCGGCTCCCGGGCGGCTCGGGGTGCAGGTGCAGAACGGCACCCGCAGCGACACCCTGGCCCCGGTCAGCGGCCGCGCCCGGGCGGTGGCGAGCGCCCTCGGCGCCAAGGGGTACGGCCAGGCCCAGGCGGACACCACGGCCGCGCCGGCCGCCGACGAGACGGTGGTGCGCTACCCGAGCGCCGACCTGGAGGGCGACGCCCAGGCGGTGGCCAAGGCGCTGGGCATCCCGGCGAAGCAGGTGGAACGTTCCACCGACGTCTCCGGCGTGACCGTCGTGGTCGGCGCGGACTGGCGCACCGGCGACACGTACCCCAAGAAGGCCGCCCCGAAGGCCGGCGACCTCCCCACCGGCACGGACGCCATCAACGGCTCGGACGACAAGTCCTGCATGGACGTGTACAAGCCGTACCGCTGGTAGCCCGTCGACGCGAAAAGGGCCTCTCCGGGCTGCGGGAGGGGCCCTTTTCGCGTCGTCACTACCGGGGTTCGAGCACCGCCGGGCGGCGGGACGCGATGACGCGCTTCGCCAGGGACCTGGGGCTGGTCAGGAAGCCGAAGCCCCAGGACATGTGCATGGTGGCGAGGGCGACCGGGATCTGGAGGCGGGCCTTGAGGGGGAGGCCCTTGCCGGCCGGTATCGAGCCCGCGGCGATGGCGGCCAGGTAGCCGGCGGGGACCACGAAGCCCCAGGGGGTCAGGACCACGCCGACCACCACGCCCGCCGCGATGGCGCACACGGCGGCCGGCGGGGCGAGGTAGCGGAGGTTGATGGAGCCCTCGTGGTAGCGGGCGACGACGTGCCGCCAACGGCCGTAGTCCTTGTACTGCTTGGCCAGGGCCTTGATGCTCGGGCGCGGCCGGTAGGAGACGCGCAGCTCGGGCGAGAACCAGATCAGGCCGCCGGCCTCGCGGATGCGGAAGTTCAGCTCCCAGTCCTGGGCGCGGATGAACTCCTCGTTGTATCCGCCCTGTTGCTCCAGCGCCTCGCGGCGGAACACCCCGAGGTAGACCGTCTCGGCGGGGGCTGCCGCGCCACCGGTGTGGAAGGCGGCGTTGCCGACACCGATCTTGGAGGTCATCGCGGCGGCGACCGCGTGCTCCCAGTCGTTCTCGCCCTCGGCGTGCATGATGCCGCCGACGTTCTGCGCGCCGGTCTCCTCCAGGAGCCGTACGGCGGTGGCGATGTAGTCCGGCGAGAGGATGCCGTGGCCGTCCACGCGGACGACGACCGGGTGCCGGGACGCCTTGATCGCGGCGTTCAGCGCGGCGGGGGTCCGGCCGGTGGGGTTGGGGACCGTGACCACGCGGGGATCCTCGGCCACCAGCTCGGCCGCGATCTCGTCCGTACGGTCCACCGAGGGACCGAGGGCGATCACGACCTCCATGTCGCCGGCGTACTCCTGCGCGAGGATCGCCTGGACGGCGCCGCGCAGATGCCGCTCCTCGTTGAGCACGGGCATGATCACGGACACGGCGGGGTGCCGCACGTCGGGCTTGGCGTTCATAGGGGGCTCACGTTACCGCGAATGGGGGACACCGTTGCGCGCCGCCGCGGCCGCGACGCGGGCTGGAGATCGTATCGGCCTACGGTGATCACATTCCCACGTACGGCCGCATCCCGGAGGTGTCCCTTGCCCAGACCGCCTCGGCCCCCCGCCCCGTCCGTCCGGGGTGCGGGGGGCGCTCCCAG
>NZ_WWKH01000214.1:0-2693 GCF_009865595.1 Streptomyces sp. SID1328
AGCGCGCCGGTCAGTTTCGACGCCGCCCGGGACCGGCTGTTCTTCCTGCGCCGGCAGGGTGCCCTCGACGGGCTGCTGACGCTGCTGCGCAACACCGACGGCACCCTGACCCACGGCGACCTGGCCCGCTGGCTGGCCGCCACCACGGGTGCCGGCGAGGAGGAGGCGGGACACTATCTGACGGCGCTGCGTGAACTGGGCATGCTCCAGCTTCCGTTGCTCGACACGGGCGTGCACAGCCCCGACCCGCTGCGCGCCTTCCAGCGGGCGTTGCGGAGCCTGGGGCTGGAGTGGGCGGACACCGTCGCCGCCCGGCTGGACGGCCCGGCCGAGGCGGTCGTGCGGTACGCGCACGCCGATGTGCCCACCCGACGGGCCCTGCTGGCCGGACTCCGTGCCGGCCTCGCCGCTCTGCAGACCGACTTGGGCGCCGAACAGCCCGTACTGCCACAGACGTTGCTGTACGAGGACGTGTCGGCCGGTACCACCGGCGCGCCGCTCGCCGAGTGGGCCGAGCCGGTCGCCGCGCCGCTGCGGTCGATCGGCCGGGTGCTGCCCGCCTTCGACGTGGCGCTGCCCCAACGGCTCACCCTGAAGGGCTTCTTCGTCGCCCGGTACGGGCGCGGCGGCCGCTGCGAGGACCTGCTGCGGCTGGTCCACGACTTCCACGAGGACATCTTCCGCCAGTACCTCCAGTTCACCGCGGCCAAGGACGGCTACCTCCCGGACGGCAGCCACGCCCCGGAGGAGAACTGGCTCGGCGTCCCGGAGATCACCTCCGTCGACCGGGCCCGCACCGCGCTCACGGCCCGGATGCGGGAGCGCTGGGCCGAACTACCGCCCGATGCTGAGGAGTTGGTGCTCGACGACGCGACCGTGGACGAGATGGCCGAGGCGCTCGGCACCGCCGCGCCCGCGTTCCGCCCGCAGAGCCACTTCGTCCAGCTCGCCCGCCACGAGGACGGCCCGCTGGCCGTGCTGAACAACTCCTACGGCGGCCTCTGCTTCCCCTTCACCCGCTTCACGCACTGCTTCGACGGCGCGGACGGACCAGGACTCACCAACTCGCTGCGAGACAGGCTGCGTTCGGTGCTGCCGCCCCGCGCGGTCCTCGCCGAGGTGACGGCCGGTGCCGCGACCACCAACCTCAATCTGCACGGCCGGCTGACCGACTACGAGATCGTCTGCCCGGGCGAGAACAGCACCGCCCCCGCACAGGCCCGCCTCCACCTGGACGACCTGTACGCCGTGCACGACGAGACCGAGGACCGGCTGCTGCTGCGTTCCCGGCGCCTGGACCGCGAGGTCGTCCCGGTGTACCTCGGCTATCTGGTGCCGATGGTACTCCCCGAGATCCCGCGCACCCTGCTGCTGTTCTCGCCCACCTCCCGCTCGGTGCCGGACGTGTGGCGCGGGGTGCCGGCCGGCGAGGCGACGGACGGCGTCACCCGGCGCCCCCGTGTCCGCCACCACGCGCTGGTGCTCCAGCGGCGGTCCTGGACCGTCGCCGACGGCCACCTCCCGCTGCGGGCGCCCGGCACCACGGACGCCGACTGGTATCTCGCCTGGCACCGCTGGCGGGTCCGGCACGGCCTGCCCGCCCGTGCCTTCGCCACCGTCCACGAGGAGGCGGGGGACGGGCAGGGCGCGGCCTGGTTCGGCGGGTCCAAGCCGCAGTACGTCGACTTCGAGAGCCCGCTCTCGCTCACTGCCCTGGAAGGGCTCCTCGCCGGGAAACGGGCCCGGACAGTCTTCGAGGAGATGCTCCCCGCCGAGGACGAACTGCACGTCACCTCACCGCGCGGACGGCACGTGGCCGAACTCGCCGTCGAACTGCTGCCCGTACCGGCCGCCCGGACCGAAGAGGACGCCACCCCATGACGACCGCTCCCACCGAAGCCACAGCCACACCCGGTCAGGCACCCGGTGAGTGGCTGGCCGTGCACGTCTTCTACGCGGCCAGCCCTCGCCCGCTGCTCGTCCAGTGCGTCCGCCCGCTGGTCGACGCCCTCACCGAGGAGGGCCTGCTCGCCGGGTACTTCTTCATCAACTACTGGCTGGAGGGCCCGCATCTGCGCCTCCGCCTGAAACCGGCCCGCGCCGCCGACGCCCCCGTGGTCCGGGAGCGGGCGCATGCCGCGCTGGAGACGTTCCTGCGCGAGCGGCCCGCGCTGTACGAGGTGAAGGACGGCTTCTTCGCCGACCTCTACGAGACCCTGTTCGCCCTGGAGTTCGGCGAGGAGGAGCGCGCCGAGTACCTGGGCCCGGACGGCCGGATGGTGCTGCGCCCCAACAACTCCTTCGAGGACCGCCCGTACGAGCCCGAGTACGGCAAGTACGGCGGTCCGGCCGGGATCGAGCTGGCGGAGTGGCACTTCCAGCACTCCAGCGACCTGGTCATCGAGGCCGCCCGCTCGATGAACCTTCATCTGCGCACCGTACTGCTCGGGCTGTCGGCCCAGTTGATGACGGTGATGGCCGGCACCTTCCTCCGGGACGACGAGGCCCTGCTGTCCTTCCTGGACCGCTACCACACCTTCTGGAACCGGGCGTTCTCCAGCACCAACTACACCGCCGACGACGGCTACGACCGCGCGTACACCGCGATGGGCGCGAGCCTGCCGGGCCGGTTCCGGGACATCCGGGCGGCGGTCGCGGCGGGCGGGACCGGACGGCTCCCGGTGTTCCTGCGC
>NZ_WWKH01000215.1:0-3448 GCF_009865595.1 Streptomyces sp. SID1328
GCCAGCCCGGTACGGGCGGCACGGGCGGCGGCGCCGACCCGGGCACGACCGGTCTGCCCGGCGGCTTCGTCGCCCCGCAGACGGCCCGGCGCCAGTAGCGGCGCACGGACAACGAGAAGGGGCTGACGACCACGGTCGTCAGCCCCTTCTCACGTTCTCCCGGCTCGGAGAGGGCGTCGGCTCGGAGAGGACCTCGGCTCAGAGGTACAGCCCGGTGGAGTCCTCCGACCCCTCGAAGCGGTCCGCGGCCACCGCGTGCAGGTCCCGCTCGCGCATCAGCACGTACGCCACGCCCCGGACCTCGACCTGGGCCAGATCCTCCGGGTCGAACAGGACCCGGTCGCCGGGCTCCACGGTCCGGACGTTCTGCCCGACCGCGACGACCGCCGCCCAGGCCAGCCGGCGCCCGACCGCCGCGGTCGCGGGGATCAGGATGCCGCCGCCCGAACGGCGCTCGCCCTCACCGGCCTCCTGCCGCACGAGGACCCGGTCGTGCAGCATCCGGATGGGCAGCTTGTCGTGGTGGGGGGTGCTCTGCTCGTCTCTGTTGGCGCTCACGTCTCCGAACCTACCTGCCCGGGCGGCGCGGACACGCCTCCGGGTCGCCACGGCTCCCCGCCGTGGCGACCCGGTCGCGGAAGTCCTCCGTACTAGCGCCGGCGGCGGTGCCTGCGCGTGCGCGACCCGGCGACGATCAGCCCGACCGTCCCGGCGACGATGAGCGCGGCGGGCACGATGCGCTCCACGCGCGGCGCGCCGTCGTCGTCCACGAACTGGTCGCGCACCTCGGTCATCACTCGGTTGACCTGCACGTACGCCCGCCCGAAGACACGGTCGACGCCGGCGACGGCCTTCGCCTTGGCATCCCCGACGATCGTCTTCGGGTGCACCCGCACCCCGATCTCGTCGAGCGTCTCGGCCAGCACAGCGCGACGGCGCTCGATGTCCGCCTCGATCTGCGCCGGTGTTCTGGTGTCCGACGTCTCCGCCACCGTACGGCCTCCGAAATCTCCTGATGCTGTTCCGGACAGTCTGTCAGCTCCACGCCACACCGCACGGCAGGGGCACCCGGTTAGGCTGGTCCGATGAGCGAGCGACTCGAGCCCGGGGACGTTGCCCCCGCCTTCACCCTGCCCGACGCCGACGGGAACGAGGTGTCCCTGTCGGACCACAAGGGCCGCAAGACCATCGTGTACTTCTACCCCGCGGCGCTTACCCCCGGCTGCACCAAGCAGGCGTGCGACTTCACCGACAACCTCGCCCTGCTGGCCGGCGCCGGGTACGACGTCATCGGCATCTCGCCCGACAAGCCGGAGAAGCTGGCCAAGTTCCGTGAGCAGGAGGACCTGAAGGTCACCCTCCTCGCCGACCCGGACAAGAGGGTGCTGGAGGCTTACGGCGCCTTCGGCGAGAAGAAGCTGTACGGCAAGACCGTCACCGGTGTCATCCGCTCCACGGTCGTCGTGGACGAGGACGGCAAGGTCGAGCGCGCGCTGTACAACGTCAAGGCCACCGGCCACGTGGCGAAGATCATCAAGGATCTGGGCATCTGAGGCCGCCGCCCGGCCGCTAGCATGGCCGGGCAGCAGCAGGCGGCCGTGGTGGAATTGGCAGTCACGCTGGGTTTAGGTCCCAGTGGGGTAACTCCCGTGAGGGTTCGAGTCCCTCCGGCCGCACCAGAATTCAGCCCAGCAGCTCCCGCACCACCGGGACCAGGGCCCGGAACGCCTTCCCGCGATGGCTGATGGCGTTCTTCTCGTCCGCGCTCAGCTCCGCGCAGGTACGGCTCTCGCCCTCCGGCTGGAGGATCGGGTCGTACCCGAAGCCACCCGTACCCGCCGGGGCCTGCCGCAGGGTGCCGCGGAGCTGCCCCTCCACCACCCGCTCGGTGCCGTCCGGCAGCGCCAGGGCGGCCGCGCAGGCGAAGTGGGCGCCCCGGTGCTCGTCCGCGATGTCGGAGAGCTGGGCGAGCAGCAGGTCGAGGTTGGCGGTGTCGTCGCCGTGCCGGCCGGCCCAGCGGGCGGAGAAGATGCCGGGGGCGCCGTTCAGCACGTCGACGCAGAGCCCGGAGTCGTCGGCCACAGCCGGCAGCCCGGTGGCCCGGGCCAGCGCGTGCGCCTTCAGCAGGGCGTTCTCCGCGAAGGTGACGCCGGTTTCCTTGACGTCCGGGATCTCGGGGAAGGCGTCGGCACCGATCAGCTCGTGCGGCAGCCCGGCGTCGGCCAGGATGGCCCTCAGCTCGGTGATCTTTCCGGCGTTACGGGTGGCGAGGATCAAGCGGGTCATGGGGGCCAGTATCCCCGGCCCCCTTGCGCCTCCCCGCCAGGGGTTACAGCTCCGCCTGTCCGGCGCCCTTCAGGAGCGACAGGTTCAGGGTCTCGGCCATGGTGTGGAAACCGAGGTCGCTGGGGTGCAGGTGGTCGCCGGAGTCGTACTTCGGGAGCATTCGGTGCGGGTCGCGGGGGTCCTTGAGGGCGAGGTCGAAGTCGACCACGGCGTCGTACACCCCGCCGGCCCGGATCTCCGCGTTGACCTGCCGGCGCATCCGGTCCAGGGCCGGCGTCCAGGTCCGGTGGCCGCCGAAGGGGGTCAGTGTGGCGCCGACGACCTTCAGGCCGCGCGCGTGCGCCTGCCGGACCAGGGCGCGCAGCCCGTCGGTGATCTTCTTGCCGCCGTCGGCCGAACGGGAGTGCGTGACGTCGTTGATGCCGAGGTCGATGACGACGACCTTGACGTTGGGCCGGGACAGCGCGTCGCGGCCGAAGCGGGACAGTCCGCTCGGGTTCTCGGCGGGCCGGCCCAGGCCGTCGGCCAGCACCTGGTTGCCGGTGATGCCCTCGTTGACGACGGAGTAGCGCGGCACGTCCGCCCCGCTCGCGGCGGCCGAGCGCAGCCGGGAGGCCAGCACGTCGGGCCAGCGGCGGTTCTCGCCCATGGTCGAGGTGATGCCGTCGGTTATGGAGTCGCCGAACGCCACGACCGTGCCGTCCGCCTCGTTGCTGAGCACGTCCAGCGCGGTCAGGTAACGCCAGTACGCGCTCCGCCCGGTGTACGGGATGCCCGTCGCCTCCTCGGTGCGGTCGCCGGGCGCCACGAACGAGATCTGCCGCGCGTGCGGGTGGATGGTGACCGGCCCGGAGGGCGTGGGGGAGTACGTGGTGACCAGAACGTCCTGGTCGTGCGGTACGACGATCCGCACCGCGTCGCTGACCGCCTGGCCGCCGGCCGGGATGGTGACGGCGTAGGCGCCGTCGAACGTCAGGCGGCGCATCGTTTCCGCACGGGCGGCGGCGGTGCCCCGGCCCGCCGAGAGGGCCACCGAGGCGTGAGTGATGGTCAGCGGCGCCTGCCCGTACAGGTTGGAGAGGGTGACGCGCGCGCTCGTACCGCCGGTGTTCGCGTGCACGACGTTGCGCACCGAGCGGCCCGCCAGGCCGGTGGCCTCGGT
>NZ_WWKH01000216.1:0-2170 GCF_009865595.1 Streptomyces sp. SID1328
GGCATCCGCGCGGCGGGCGCCGGCGGGCGGCGGCGCGCCCCGGCGGCGGCGCAGATGCGCCAGCCGGGAGGCGAACAGGGGATCGGTGAGCACCCGGGTGTCCGAGTCCTCGATCGTGCAGGTGGCGTGACCCCACCAGGTGACCTCCACCGGCACTACCCTCACCTCCGCGCGCGACTCCCCCGAAGCCTACGGGCAGCGGTAGGGTCGGCGGCGAAACCCGGAGGTGAGGGGACGCCATGGGACCGTTACGGGGTGCCTCGGCCGCGCTTGCGACGGTACGGATCACCGCCATCGCCAGCCTGACCCCGCTGGAGGAGCTGGAGGCCGACCCCTTCCTGGTCGACTCCCGCAGCCAGCACGCCATGTGCGCCCGCTGGGCCGCCGAGCAGGGCCTCGTGGTCACCCGCGAACTCCTCGTCGGCGGCCTGCGCTTCGACCACGGCGCGCTGTGGGACGGCGTACGCCCCGGCGTGGACGTCTTCGTCGCCCCCAGCAGGAGGGTGCTGGAACGCGCGCTGTCCTCGGTGGACGAGTTCACCGCGGAGTGCGCCCGGCGCGGGGTCCGCGTGGAGACCGTGGGCAGCGCCGAACCCGCGTACGACGCCCGGATGAAGGCGCGCGTGCACCGGCGCCTCTCCATGCCGACGGCCGGGTACGACGGCAAATAAGCCGTCCCGACGCCTTCGGCCGGTATGACAAGGTGGGGGACAGGCCCCACGGGGCGGGCCGGAACGTGAGGTGCGCGGGGCGTGGGGTGGCGACGGGTTGCCGGTCAGATCGGCCGGAGCGTCACGGTGTGGGCGGTGTCCACGCTCACGATGCTCCTGCTCGCCGGGCTCCTCCCCGACTTCCGGCTCCAGTCGCCCGACGGCGACAGCGCCACCCGTATCGCCGTCACGGCCGCCTGCGGCGCGGGGGCGTTCGGCCTGCTGTCGGCGCTCGTCTGGCCGGTGCTGGTACGGATGCTGCTGCTGGTGCCCGCGCTCTTCCTCGGCCTGCTGGTCTTCTTCCTCAACGGCTCCCTGCTGCTGCTCGCCCTGCGCCTCAACCCGTCCGGGCGGGGCGAGGTGGCGCCCGAGACCGCCGTCATCGTCGCCGCCGTGATGTCCGCCGTCGCCTCCGCGACCGGCGGCGCGCTCGCCGTACGCGACGACGACGCCTACCGGCGCCGGCTGCTGCGGCTGGCCGACCGGCGCCGGAGAGCCGCCCTGCCCTGCGCGAGCACCCCCGGCCTGGTCTGCGTCCAGCTCGACGGCGTCGGTCACGACGTGCTCACCGCCGCCGTCCGGGACGGCCTGATGCCTACCGTCGCCCGCTGGCTCGCCGCCGACGGCGTCATCCCGCCCACCCACCGGCTCACCGCCTGGCGCACCGACTGGTCCAGCCAGACCGGCGCCAGCCAGCTCGGCATCCTGCACGGCAGCACCTACGACGTGCCCGCCTTCCGCTGGTACGAGAAGGAGCGGGGCGAGGTCATGGTCTGCAACCGGCCCGCCTCCGCCGCCGAGTTGCAGCGCCGCGCGACGGCCCGCACCGGTGAGGCCGGACTCCTCGCCGTCGACGGCGCCAGCCGGGGCAACCTGTTCAGCGGCGGCGCCGGGGAACAGGCCCTCGTCCTGTCCATCGCCACCCGCCGCCGGGGCCGGGAGAACCGTTCCCGCGCCGGGTACTTCGCCTACTTTTCCGACCCGGCCAACGCGGTGCGCACCGCGCTGTCCTTCTTCGCCGAGATCGGCCGCGAGATCGGGCAGTCCACCCGCGCCCGGTTCGCCGGCGCGCACCCGCGCGTCGGCCGGGGCGGCCTTTACCCGTTCGTCCGCGCCTTCGCCACCGTCGTCGAACGGGACGTGGTGGTCGCCGCCGTGATGGGCGACCTGCTCGCCGGCCGCACCGCCGTCTACGCCGACCTCGTCGCCTACGACGAGGTCGCCCACCACTCAGGACCCGACAGCCGCGACGCCCGCCAGGTCCTCAAGCGCCTGGACCGCTCCCTCGCGCTGATCGAGAAGGCCGCCGAGCACGCCCCGCGCCCCTACCGCCTGGTCGTCCTCTCCGACCACGGCCAGAGCCCCGGCGAAACCTTCCGCTCCCGCTACGGCCTCACCCTCACCGACCTCGTCCGCGCCGGCAGCGGACTGCCCGTGCCGCGCGGCGCCGGTCGCACCCC
>NZ_WWKH01000217.1:0-2831 GCF_009865595.1 Streptomyces sp. SID1328
AGGGGCTATAGCTCAGTTGGTAGAGCGCCTGCATGGCATGCAGGAGGTCAGGAGTTCAATTCTCCTTAGCTCCACAGATCGACACTCCTGGTGAGTGATCAGAGATCGGTGATGAAGATCCCGTCCCCTCGAGGGGCGGGATCTTCTGCTTGTCCCCCGCTCGGGCCGTTCGCTTGAGTCGTTCGCGTTCCATGGTCGTATACCTCGGCGAACGGTCTTCGCGCGGAGGCGACCGTGTCCGGACCGGTACTGAGGCGTCGCTGACCGTGCAGGCCCGGCCGTGGCAGAATCAGACGGCCGGAAGGGGGCTCGGCCCGACGGGAGGGAGTGGCGATGCCTGCGAGCATCCTTGGAGGTTCCGCGCACGTGGCCTGTGGCCATTGCTGGAGCTGAGCGATGGGTGCACACAGGCGGAAGTGCGACTGGTGCGGGAGCGGCACCCCGATCGTCCGCGACATGGAGCCGATCAACCCCGACTACCAGTACTGGTGCGAGGAATGCGCCCGGGCGCTGATCATAAAGGGCGACCCCATCGAGACGTACCGCGAACTGGAGGGGGAGCCGATCTACGGCCGGCTGCTGGAGGAGCACTGCACGCTCAAGCGGTTCTACTCCTTCGTCACGGCATAACGGACATTACGGAACCGATTTGGTGTTCCACCCCAGGGTCCGTGTAATGTTGGCTTCGCCGCCGGGGAAACCGGGCGGAAAGCAACAAGGGGCTATAGCTCAGTTGGTAGAGCGCCTGCATGGCATGCAGGAGGTCAGGAGTTCAATTCTCCTTAGCTCCACAGAAAACGAAGGCGGACCGTCACAAAGACGGTCCGCCTTCGTCGTGTTGTCAGTCGCCTGTCCGTGGCCGGGCGGGCCGTCCCTCCTCGGGCGGCCCGCCCGGCTCCGTCTCAGCGGCCCAGTGCGCGCCGTCCCCGGCCCTGGGAGACCACCGGGAGGTTCCGGGCGGGCGCCTGGCCGCGGGTGTCCTCCTCGATGCGCAGGGCGAGCGCCGGGCAGCGGCGTACCGCGCGCAGTGCCTTCGCCTCGGCGTAGCGCGGGACCTGGGCCTGGGCGACCGTCGGGAAGCCGTCCGCGCCCAGCTCGAAGACCTCCGGGAGGATGTCCGCGCAGAGCCCGTGGCCCCGGCACAGCGTCCAGTCGACGTAGATCTTCTGGCGGCTGCCCCCGGACTCCTCCGGCGCCGCGCCGCCCGTGATGCCGGCGGGGAGCCTGCCGTCCTCGAACAGCGGCAGCACGCCCTCCACGGGGCGTCCGCAGCCGTTGCCGAGGACGTGGGCGGCCAGGTCGTCCGTGAACGCCTTGATGGTCGACTCCAGGAACATCGCCGAGCCGTCCGGGTGCGAACACGCCCCGCGCCGCTTCACGTTCTTGGCGACCTGCTTCAGCGCTTCCAGCGCGGCCGGGCCGCCGCCGTTGATGATGTCCTCCATGCCGCGCGCGGCGGCGGGCAGTCCGAGGTAGCACGGGCCGCACTGCCCGGCGCTCTCGTCGGCCAGCCACTGCGCCACCCGCAGCGACTCGCCCAGCGGGCAGGTCTCCTGACTGATCGGCAGGATCGCGCCCGCGCCCAGCGCACCGCCCACGGCGTCCAGCGAGTTGCGGGAGACGACCGCCTCGTTCACCGTCGCCGCGTCGATCCACTTGCCGTGGTACCCGCCGGTCAGCACGCCCTGCGGCACCGGCGGGGCACCGGCGAGCTGGAGGATGTAGCGCAGCGGCACACCCGTCGGGGCCTCGATCACCATCGGGCGGGCGACGGCGCCGGACACCGTCAGCATCACCGTGCCCGGCTCGTCGTACAGACCGGTGTTGCCGTAGCGCTCGGGGCCGATGCGGGCGGCGATGGCCAGCTGGGCGAAGGTCTCGGCGTTGGAGAGCAGGGTGGGGACCCCGCCGACGCCGCTCTGCGAGGCGCTGATCTTCCGGCCGGGCGGGATCGCCGGGCCTCCGTCCACCGAGCGGATCAGGGAGGCGGCGGCGCCGGTGACCATGCGGACCGGGTTGCGCTGCACCCAGGCGCGCAGGGCCGAGCGGCGCGAGTTGCTCAGGCCGCGCTCGGCGAGGGCCGCCTCCATCGAGCGCTGGGTGGACTCGCGGGTCACACCGATCACCAGCGTGCGCGCGCCCATCGCCTCGGCGCACAGCAGCGCGCCGTCCAGGATGAGGTGCGGGGCACGGTTGATCAGCACCGTGTCCTTGCGGCAGGCCGGCTCGTCCTCGCTGCCGTTGACGACGACGACCGGGCGTACGCCCTTCTTGATCGCCGACTCGGCGACCGAGCGGAGTTTCTTGTGGAAGGGGAAGCCCGCGCCGCCGCGCCCCTTGAGATGGATCTTCTCGGCGAGCTGCGCGAGCTGCTCACCGCCGAGCGGCTCGAGCGGCCCGTGCACCTTCAGATGCATGGGCAGGTCGAGCCGCTCCACAAGGTCGAAACCCGACGTGAGCTGGGGAAGTCCGACCACGCGGACCTCGGGGACGTCGGGAAGGGCCTCGTTCACCTATGGCCTCCGGAAGGCGTGTTCCAGGGCTCGCCCGAACCCGGCGCGTCGTATCCGGCGCCGGGGGTCGCTTCAGAGGCGGGACCGCTGTTGAACGTTTCGGAGGAGTTGTACGTCCCGTAGCGGGCGTTCGTCTCACCGGTGTTGTACACATCACTTCCGCCGTATCCGGGGGTGCCCGGATTGCCATAGGCGGGGATGTTGTATCCGGTGTCCTGGAGCGGGTCGTAGGAGGAGCGCGGGGCCTCGCCGACCGGGGGCGGGGACGGCACCGGCCAGCTCGACGCGGGGCCGGTGGCGGCTGTCGCCGGACGGCCG
>NZ_WWKH01000218.1:0-3273 GCF_009865595.1 Streptomyces sp. SID1328
CGATTAGCTCAGCGGGAGAGCGCTTCCCTGACACGGAAGAGGTCACTGGTTCAATCCCAGTATCGTCCACACACCGAAGAATCCCCCGGCCGTCTTGTACGGCCGGGGGATTCTTCGTGTCTCAGCTCGAGAAGAGCATGTGGCCGAAGCTCTTGTGGCGGTGGTGGCCGCCGTAGTGGCCGCCTTGGTGGTGGCCGCCGTGCTGCGGGGCGCCCCAGGCGGGGGCGGGCGCGGCGGGGTAGCCCTGCGGGGCGGGCGGCGGCGGGCCGGGCTGGGACCACTGCGACTCCAGGCGGGTCAGCGCCTCCAGCTCGCCGTAGTCGAGGAAGATGCCGCGGCAGCCGTCGCACTGCTCTATCTGGACGCCGTTGCGGTTGTAGGTGTGCATCGGCGCATGGCACTTCGGACACTGCATGGTTCGGCTCAACTCCTCGCCGTCGGGTGCTGCTCGGTGTTTCTCCAGGACAGACTCCGTCCTGCCCCGGCCGGTTGCAGCCTATTTGAGGAAACCGCGGGCCAACTGGCCGGGTGCGCCCGGCATTCGCGCACAGGCGTCCACGACGGCCCGCTCCACCTCGTCCAGCGGGCGCCCGGCGGTGAGGGCCTTGGTGAGGGCGAGGGCGGCGGTCTGCACGGTGAGCGCGCGGGCCGGGACGTCCAGTACGGGCCAGGGGTCGGCCTCCGGGGGCACGGCCGGACCGTCCGCCGCCTGGTAGGCGGTCAGGAAGCGGAGCCATTCCCCGGGCGGAAGAAGGCCGCAGGCGTACCAGGCGGCGGGGCGGGCGAGGTCCCAGGCGGGGACGCCGAGTCCGAGGTCGTCGACGTCGATGAGGTGCCAGGGTCCGTCGGGCGCGGGGTGGCGGACCAGCTGGCCGAGGTGCAGATCGCCGTGACAGAGGAACGGGGTGCCGGGGGCGGGGGCTTCTGCGCGGACCCAGGGCGGGAGGGCGGCCCAGGCGGCCAGGACGGGCCGGGCCTCGGTGCAGGGGTGGTCGGTCAGGGTGCGGCGCAGGCGGGCCATCGCCAGGGCCGCTTTGGCGGGGCCGCGCATCGCGGGGAGTCCCGTGGGTGGAGGGGTGCGGTGGAGGCGGGCGAGGAGGGTGGCCGTGGCTTCCCACGGTGCGGCGTCGGGGTCGTCCCGGTCGACGGGGGTGCCGTAGGGCCAGTGGGTGACGAGGCGGCCGTCCAGGCGGGCCGGGGCCGTGGCGCGCGGGGGCAGCAGGATGCCCGGGAGGCGGGCGGCGGCGGTGAGGCGGTGGGCCAGCTCGCGCGGGTCGGTGTCCGGGGCGTGTGCCTTGGCGACGGTCGTGCCGTGCCGGACGACGGTGGCGTCCGGGCGGTCGGCCAGCGCACCGCAGACACAGGCGCACGGCCCGTCGCCGGGGTGGAGGGCCGCCTTGAGCCGGGCCGTGAGGGCCGGGGCTGTTTCCGCTGTCACGGGAGGTGAGCGTACTGGGGCCGGCGGAAACGCAATGCCGGCGCAGCTCCCCAGCTGCGCCGGCATTGCGTGCCGTCCGTCGCACCCCCGTCCCCACGGGGTTTCTGGATGTAAGGGATCTCCACCCGGACCGCTCTTCCGGGCCTGGACCGCTTCTCAGCGGCCCAGCATCGCACCCACGGACGACGCCTGTGTGGCCACCGTCTCCCAGCCGTCGAAGACGAGCAGGAGCAGGGCCGCCAGGGGAAGGGCCATCAGGGTCGCCACCAGGGGGTGGCGGCGGCCCGTGCGGCGTCGGAGGAGTGTGTCGCGCCTCGGTGCCGTGGGGGCCATGGTTCCTTCTCCCGGCCGATTCGGTTGTTGGCAGCGGCGGGCGCATGGCCTCGGGGGGCGAGCGCCGGGCCCGCCGCTTGACCTCAAATCTAGGTTCGCGGCGCCGGGCGGGCGTCATGCCCTCGTACCGAATGGCGGGCCTCCCGGAGGATGAGCCTCCTGTCCGCGCGTACTCCCCTGGTTGGAGACGTGCGGTGGAGTCTCAGGGTCTTCCCGGAAGGGTCGCGGGCGGGCGCCCCGGCGTCTCCTCCCAGAGGTGGATTGCCGTGACTTCAGTCACTTTGACCGTCCGGGGGCACGGCAGGCGGGAGGAACGGCACCGCCGGGCGTCGCGGGGGCGGCCGGACGCTTCCCCCCACCCGACGGGACGATGCCGGTTACTGTCCGTTGACCAAAAGTCAACGTCCGTACCTGGTGAGAGGGTTGATGACGTCCTTACATCAACCACACAGCAAGATCCGTGTCGCTGACCGCGTTTCACCTCGGGCGTGGGGTAGGCGCAATCCATGGGCCCGAGAGGGCGCGGCCTCTGCGCGCGGGCGGCCGGGGAAACGTAAGCTGGGCACGTCACAGGGACCGGGCAGCGGGGATGAACATGGCGATGATGCGCCTGAGGCGCGAGGACCCGCGCGTCGTCGGCTCGTTCAGGCTTCACCGACGGCTCGGCGCGGGCGGGATGGGCGTGGTCTATCTCGGCTCGGACAAAAAGGGCCAGCGGGTCGCGCTGAAAGTGATCCGGCCCGATCTCGCGGAGGACCAGGAGTTCCGGTCGCGGTTCGCGCGGGAGGTGTCGGCGGCCCGGCGCATCCGGGGCGGCTGCACGGCGCGGCTGGTGGCGGCGGACCTGGAGGCCGAGCGGCCCTGGTTCGCCACGCAGTACGTGCCCGGCCCGTCCCTGCACGACAAGGTCGCCGAGGAGGGCCCGCTGTACGCGGCCGACACGGCGGCGATCGGCGCGGCCCTGTCCGAGGGGCTGGTGGCGGTGCACGAGGCCGGCGTGGTGCACCGGGACCTCAAGCCGTCCAACATCCTGCTGTCCCCCAAGGGCCCGAGGATCATCGACTTCGGCATCGCCTGGGCCACCGGCGCCTCCACGCTCACCCATGTCGGTACGGCGGTGGGCTCCCCCGGCTTCCTGGCGCCGGAACAGGTGCGCGGGGCGGCCGTCACCCCGGCCACCGACGTGTTCTCGCTGGGCGCGACCCTGGCGTACGCCTCGACCGGTGACTCCCCCTTCGGGCACGGCAGTTCCGAGGTCATGCTGTACCGGGTGGTGCACGAGGAGCCGCATCTGCACGGCGTGCCGGACGCGTTGGCGCCGCTGGTGCGGGCCTGCCTGGCGAAGGACCCCGCGGACCGGCCGAGCACGCTCCAGCTGTCGTTGCGGCTCAAGGAGATCGCGGCCCGCGAGGCCCAGGGGCTCGGTGAGGTACGGCCGCCCGGGCCGCGGACGCCGGTGTCGGACCGGGTCTCGGTGCGGCTCGCGGACACCTCGCCCGACC
>NZ_WWKH01000219.1:0-3408 GCF_009865595.1 Streptomyces sp. SID1328
GGGCTCGCTCACGGCCGGGGCACCCGCGCGCCGGCCGCGAGGTGGCGGCGGGTGAAGGCGAGGGCCTCGGCGAGGTCGGCCTCGCGTTCGGCGCTGGACATGGCCCGGCGGGTGTTGACCTCGATGACGACATGGCCGTCGAAGCCGGTGCGGGTGAGGCGGTCCAGCAACTCGGCACACGGCTGGGTGCCGCGGCCGGGAACCAGGTGCTCGTCCTTGGCGGAGCCCCGGCCGTCGGCGAGGTGGACGTGGCCGAGCCGGTCGCCCATGCGGTCGATCATGCCGAGGGTGTCGGTGCGGGCGGTCGCGGTGTGGCTGAGGTCGATCGTGAAATGCCGGTAGTCGTCCTTGGTGACGTCCCACTCGGGGGCGTAGGCGAGCAGCTCGCGGTCGCGGTAGCGCCAGGGGTACATGTTCTCGACGGCGAACCGCACGTCGGTCTCGTCGGCCATGCGCCAGATGCCGCCGACGAACTCGCGGGCGTACTGCCGCTGCCAGCGGAAGGGCGGGTGGACGACGACGGTGGAGGCGCCCAGCTTCTCGGCGGCCGACTGCGCGCGGCGCAGCTTGGTCCAGGGATCGGTGGACCACACCCGCTGGGTGATCAGCAGGCAGGGCGCGTGCACGGCGAGGATCGGCACGCCGTGGTGGTCGGAGAGGCGGCGCAGCGCCTCTATGTCCTGGCTGACGGGGTCGGTCCACACCATGACCTCAACGCCGTCGTAGCCGAGGCGCGCGGCGATCTCGAAGGCCGTCGCCGTCGACTCCGGGTAGACCGAGGCCGTCGACAGGGCGACCTTTACGTCCCTTGGTTCAGCCACGGACACACCTTACGGGGTGGGGTACCGGGGACGGGGGGTGTCCACGGGCCGGTGTGAGCTTCGCCATCGCGGGCCCGCGTACGGCTCACGCCGAGCCCATGTGGTCCAGGCGCCGCAGGATCACGCCCTCGCGCAGCGCCCACGGGCAGATCTCCAGGCTCTCCACGCCGAACAGGTCCATCGCGCCCTCGGCCACCAGCGCACCGGCGAGGATCTGCCCGGCCCGCCCCTCGGAGACACCGGGCAGCTCGGCGCGCTGCGCCGCGGACATCGCGGCGAGCCGGGGCACCCACGCCTCCAGCGACTCCCGCTTCAGCTCGCGCTGCACATAGAGGCCCTCGGCGTCCCGCGCGGCGCCCGCGATCCGGGCCAGCTGCTTGAAGGTCTTGGAGGTGGCGACGACATGGTCCGGGGCGCCGAACCGGCTGAACTCGCCGACGGTTCGGGCGATCTCCGCGCGCGCGTGGCGGCGCAGCGCGCGCACCTCGTCCGTCGTCGGCGGGTCCTGGCGCAGCCAGCCCGCGGTGAGGCGGCCGGCGCCGAGCGGCAGGGAGGCGGCCGCGTCGGGCTCCTCGTCGATGCCGTAGGCGATCTCCAGCGAGCCGCCGCCGATGTCGAGGACGAGCAGCTTGCCCGCGGACCAGCCGAACCAGCGGCGGACGGCGAGGAAGGTGAGCCGGGCCTCCTCGGCGCCACTGAGCACCTGGAGGCGGACGCCGGTCTCGTCGGCGACGCGCGCGAGGACGTCGTCGGCGTTGCGGGCCTCACGCACGGCGGAGGTGGCGAACGGCAGCACGTCCTCGACGCCCTTGTCCTCGGCGGCCTGGAGAGCGTCCCGTACGACCGCGACGAGGCTTTCGATGCCCTCGTCGCCGATCGCGCCGCTGTCGTCGAGGAGTTGGGCGAGCCGCAGGTCGGCCTTGTGGGAGTGGGCGGGCAGCGGGCGGGCGCCGGGGTGGGCGTCCACCACCAGCAGATGCACCGTGTTCGAGCCCACGTCCAGGACACCGAGTCTCATGGACGAAACGCTACTGCCAGAAGCCCTGTCCGCGGTGCCCGTACCGCCCTGAGGCGACTTACCCTGGACAGGTGCCAAAGACGAAAAAGGCGAAGGTCGACAAGACCGACAAGCCGACCAGGTCGCGCAAAGCCGACAAGGCCCTCAAGGACGACGAGAAGGGCCTCGATTTCGCGCGCGCGTGGGTGGAGTTCCCCGACCCCGCCGACGACGAGCAGGTCTTCCGCTGCGACCTGACCTGGCTGACCTCCCGCTGGACCTGCATCTTCGGCCAGGGCTGCCAGGGCATTCAGGCGGGCCGCGCGGCCGACGGCTGCTGCACGCTGGGCGCGCACTTCTCCGACGAGGACGACGAGAAGCGGGTCGCCGAGCACGTGGCCCGGCTCACCCCGGACATCTGGCAGCACCGCGACGAGGGGCTGCGGGGCGGCTGGGTCTCGGAGGACGAGGAGGGCTCACGGCAGACGCGTCCCTTCGAGGGCTCCTGCATCTTCCAGAACCGGCCCGGCTTCGAGGGCGGCGCGGGCTGCTCGCTGCACATCCTGGCGCTCAGGGAGGGCCGGGAGCCACTGGAGACCAAGCCGGACGTGTGCTGGCAGCTGCCGATCCGCCGCACCTACGACTGGATCGACCGCCCCGACGACACCCGCGTCCTCCAGGTCTCCATCGGCGAGTACGACCGCCGCGGCTGGGGCCCCGGCGGCCACGACCTGCACTGGTGGTGCACCTCGGCCACCTCGGCGCACGGCGCGGGCGAGCCGGTCTACGTCTCCTACCGGGCCGAACTGACCGAGCTGATGGGCGAGGCGGGCTACGACCGCCTGGCCGAGCTGTGCAAACAGCGGCTGGCTTCCCAGCTGCCGCTGGTGGCTCCCCACCCGGCGGACCCCGCCTAGGCCCTGTCTGACCATTCCCGTCTGCCGCGCGACGCCATGCCCGCACTAGCTGTCGGCCGGACTCGGGCTGTCCTCGTCGCCGCTCGGCGGCGGGGACGACTCCGGCGGGTCGGACGGGGACGGGCCGGACGGGTCGGGGTCCGGGCTCGGAGAGGTGCTGGACGGTGGCGGGGACTGGCTGGGCGGGTCGGAGGAGGGCGGCGAGGGCGGTGCCGTCGGCGTCGTCTGGTCCGGGGTCGGGAAGCCGGGCTGGGGGCGCGAGGGCGTGGGGGCCGGGCCGTGGCCGTCGATGGTGACGACCGCGCCGGCCGGGGCGACGGCCACGCGGGCCCGCCAGTGGCCCGAGGGCTCGCGCAGGTGGTCGACGTACACCTTGACCGTGACCGAATCACCGGGGTCGAGGGTGCCGGCGGACCGGCTGAGGTAGAGCCAGGGCGCGGAGGTGGTCGCGGACCAGCGCACCGGGGCGTCGCCGGAGGCGCTGAGGGTGATCAGCGTGGTGTCGCCGTGGTGGGCGGCGGCGACCGCGAGCCGGCCGGCGCCCGGCTTCCCGGCGCCGTTGACGCTGACGACCTCCACGGAGACGTCCGACTTGCCCTTCGCGGTGGGCCGGGTGCCGGGCTTCACGCTGGCGTTGCCCGCGTTCTGGTAGCCGCCCGCCGGGTCGCCGCCG